>CAZTVJ010000566.1:0-4930 GCA_964616935.1 uncultured Acidimicrobiales bacterium
TCGAGGCCGACCTCCTCGAGCGCCTCCACCGCCGGGTCGTCGGCCGCCACCGAGAGCTCGAGATCGTCGTTGCCGCCTTGGCCGCCGGTCGCCACATCCTGCTGGAGGGCCCCCCAGGGACGGGGAAGTCGACCCTGCTGAGGGCGGTGGCCGACGAGCTCGGCATCGGGTTCGCCTTCGTCGAGGGGAACGCCGAGCTGACACCGGCCCGCTTGATCGGTCACTTCGACCCGGCCCGGGTGCTGGCCGAGGGCTACTCGCCCGACATCTACGTGGACGGACCGCTCATCGAGGCCCTACGAGACGGCTCGCTGCTCTACGTGGAGGAGATCAACCGGATCCCCGAGGAGACGCTGAACGTGCTCATCACGGTGATGAGCGAGGGCGAGCTCAACGTGCCTCGTCTCGGTCACGTCAAGGCGGCCCCGGGCTTTCGGATGGTGGCAGCCATGAACCCGTTCGACGCCGTGGGCACGGCTCGGATCTCGGCCGCGATCTACGACCGGACGTGTCGCCTGCTGATGGACTACCAGGACGCCGCCGAGGAAGGTTTGATCGTGGGCCGTGCTGCGGGGGAAGCGGCCGCCGATGCCGCCTGGCTGGCCAAGGTGGTGGAGCTGGTCCGTCTCACCCGAGCTCACCCTGATCTGCGGATCGGGTCCTCCGTGCGGGGGGCGATCGACACGGCGCTCGTCGCCGCGTCGTTGGGTGCGCTCCGGGGCCGGCCGGCCGGCGATCTGTCCGTCAGCTTCGATGCGGCCCTGGCTGCCCTCTCCGGGCGGGTCCGGGTGCGGGAGGGCTGTGGTCGCAGCAGTGAGGAGATCATCCGAGAGCTCTTCGACCGGGTGTTCGCACCGATGGAGCACCCGGGAAAAGGGTGAGCCCCGAGCGGGGCAGCCTCGGCCTGGTTCGCGAGGGTGCCGCTGCGGAGGCCGCCGTCCAGGACGGTGCCAGGCGGACGACCTCGCGTCGAGAGCTGGCGCGGCACGAGCACTTCGACGACGTGTCACCGACGGTCGGCCAGCTCGACGAGTCCGCGCTGGAGGATCTGTTGGGGGCATCGCCGGATGAGGCGCTCGCGTTGCTCGCCGATCTCACCGGCGCCACCGATCCGTTGCTGCGGGAGCTGGCTCGCCGGCTGGCCGGCCGCCTGGTCGTGGACGTGGCCCGACAGGGCACGCCCCGCCGGCGCGGTGTGGGCAAGCTCCGGCTCGGGCCGCTCGACGAGACCGGGGGCGATCTCGATCTCGACGCGTCGCTCGATGCGCTGGCCGTGGCCGGTGCCACGGGGCGGGCACCGGACCTCGACGAGGTCAGGATCCGGGCGTGGGCCCGGCCCGGCACGGCGCTGTGCCTGTTGGTGGACCGCAGCGGCTCGATGGGGGGCGAGCGGCTGGCGACGGCGGCGGTCGCAGCTGCTGCGGTCGCTTGGCGAGCCCCTGAGGACTACAGCGTCCTGGCCTTCGGCCGCGACGTGGTCGGGGTGAAGTCGCAGGGGGTGTTCCGCCCCGCCGAGCTGGTGGTGCAAGACCTGTTGACCCTGCGCGGGTTCGGCACGACCGACCTGGCGACCGCGCTGCGGGCGGCGGGGGAGCAGCTGGCTCGGTCGAGAGCGGAGCGGCGGGTGGCGGTGCTGCTGTCGGACTGCCGCGCCACCGTGCCCGGGGAGGTGGTGGCGGCGGCGCGTGCGCTCGACGAGCTGGTGATCGTGGCCCCGGCCGGTGACGCCGAGGAAGCCGAGGCCCTGGCCCGAGACGCCGGAGGTCGGGTCGAGGAGATCGGTGGACCGTCGCAGGTGCCGGAGGTCCTCGCCCTGCTGCTCTCCGGCTGAAGGCTCAGCGACAGGTGGGGTCGGCGGGGGGGATGATGCCGCTGACCAGCTCGGGCGGTCGACCCGACGGATCGAGGGTCGTCGTGGTCGTCGACGATGTCGACGCGCCTGACCTCGACGTGGTCGTCGTCGCTCGAGCCCGTGTCGTGGTCGTCGACTGGTCCGTCGAGGCCTCGGTGTCCACCTCGCCGGCCTCGCCCCGGAAGTAGTCCAGGATCGCCTTCGCCCGCTTGGACGTCGTGTCCGGCTGGATGACGAGTGCGCCACCGATCGTCACCCCGGGGCCGTCGATGCGGTAGGTCTTGACGGTGTTCGGGTCGAACGTGCGCAGGCGCGTCGCCAGCCGGTAGAGGTCGGCCACCGTCAGTTCTTCGTCGACCGTCACGTTCTGCACGCCCGCGTCGATCAGCTGCTTCGCGACGAGCGGCTGGCGCGCTCCCCGGTCGAGCGCCTTCTGCAGCGCCCGCCGGATGAAGTCCTGCTGGCGGGCGATGCGACCGAAGTCCGACGTCGGATCGTCCTTCCACTTCCCGTCGACCTTGTACTCGTAGTGACGGGACCGCACGTAGGCCAAGGCGGCATCGCCGTCGAAGGTCACGCAGCCGGGCTCGGTCACGTTCAGGCCGCTGTAGCGGTCACGCGTGGGGTAGGCGAACGGGATCTTCACGCCGCCGACCACCTCGACCATCTTCTTGAACGCGCAGAAATCGACGTCGACGTAGTGGTCGACCCGGATGTCGAAGTTCCGCTCGATCGTCTGCACCAGACGGCTCGGGTCCGCCGGGTCGAAGGCCGTGTTGATGCGCCCCCGGCGGTTGCTGTCCGCGATCTTGACCCACAGGTCGCGCGGGAACGACAGGATCGCCGCCGACTCGACATCGCGCTCGACCCGCAGGATCATGATGGTGTCCGATCGTCCGCCGAAGACGGGCTCTCCCAGGAAGGCGGCCGCGTTGGCGACATCGGGGGAGATGCAGTCGCGGCTGTCCGATCCGACGAGCAGGAAGTTCTGGGCAGGCACGTCCGCCGGCGCCGCCTCCTCCGTGCTCGCGGTCGGGGTGCTCGAACCCGATGCTGCGGTCGTGCTGGGTACCCCTGTGCCGCCGGTGTCACCGGGGACCGCCACATCGGGGTCGGCGTGGTCGATCGCCACCCGTTCGAGGGAACCGAGGCGGCTGTTCGCATACCAGACACCCAACGCGCCGAGGACGCACGCGAGCACCACGAGCACGTTCACGCCCAGGACCAGCCGCTGTGGCCAGGTCCGCCGCAAACGCGTGCGGGAGCCTGGGAGTGCAGCCATCCGCGTAGGTTACCGAGCCGTCCTGCGAGCCATGCCGCGGCTCAGGGCGTCACGACCACCCTCGTACCGCCCAGTTCCACAGGACGATCGCATCCGGCGTCGATTGGCGGACGCAACCGGGGCTCAGGGCAATCCGAGCTGCGCGTCGCTCTGGAGCCGGCCCCCAGGCCCGGTCGGGATCTCGTGGAAGCCGATGTTGTTCTGGCGAGCACACCGACCGCCAGGGCAGCCGCTGCCGCGCTGCGTAACCAAGCCCGCTTGAGCATGGCGGTCACGCCGATCCGTGCGCCCTGGCGTGGTCTCGGACGCTCAGCGCCGGTGAGCGTCGATCAGCCCGCCGCCGCCTCGGGTTGGGCCAGGGCCACCTCCACCTCGAGCGGACCCTCGCGCTGCTCGACGACCAGCTCGGCGATCACACCGGCCTCGCGCAGATCGTCCGCCGCGGCCGCCAGCGCGGCGGCGTCGTTCTCCGGCGCCCGCACCGTGGCGACCTCGACGGGCGACCGCATCGAGGCCTTGGCGTCGGTCTTGGCCTTGCGGATGGCAGCGAGGACGTCGTCGGTGAGGTGGAGCAGGCGAGGGTCGGCGCCACCCGCCTGCTCGCGCAGCTCGTCAGCCCGGGGCCAGGAGGACCGATGGATCGACCCAGGCTGCCACCACCCCCAGATCTCCTCGGTGACGAAGGGGAGGAACGGGGCGAGCAGTCGCTGCAAGCACGAGAGGGCGACCAGCAGAGCACTCCGTGCTGACCCCGCGCGCTCGGCCCCGAGCGCCCCGTAGGCGCGACCCTTGACGAGCTCGACGTGGTTGTCGCAGAACCACCAGAACGTCGCCTCGGTGCGCTCCAGCGCGCGGGCGTAGTCGTAGCTGTCGAGAGCGGTCGTGGCCTCGTCGACCAGCTCCGCCAGCCGGGCCAGCAGCGCGCGGTCGATCTCGTCGGTTACTTGGCCGGGGCCCTCGTCGCCGAAGCCCAGGACGAACTTCGAGACGTTCAGCAGCTTGATGGCCAGCTTGCGCCCGATCCTCATCTGGCCTTCGTCGAACGTCGTGTCGACGCCCGGTCGACCCGATGCCGCCCAGTAGCGGACAGCATCGGACCCGTACTGCTCGAGCAGGGCGATGGGCGTGACCACGTTGCCCTTGGACTTCGACATCTTCTTGCGGTCGGGGTCGAGGATCCACCCGGACAGCGCGGTGTTCCGCCACGGCAGGGCGCCCGTCTCGAAGTTGGCGCGCACGACGGTGGCGAACAACCAGGTGCGGATGATGTCGTGGGCCTGCGGTCGCAGGTCCATCGGGAAGACGCGGGCGAACAGGTCTGGATCGTCTTCCCAGCGCCCACCGATCTGGGGTGTCAGCGACGACGTGGCCCACGTGTCCATGACGTCGCTCTCGCCGGCGAACCCGCCCGGCTGGCCGCGCTGAGCCTCGGTGTAGCCCTCAGGCACGTCGGTGGAGGGGTCGACCGGCAGTCGCGACTCGGCGGGCACGAGCGGATCGTCGAAGACGATGCTGCCGTTGCCATCAACCCGGTACCACAGCGGGAAGGGCACCCCGAAGAACCGCTGCCGGCTGATGAGCCAGTCGCCGTTCAGGCCGCCGACCCAGTTCTCGTAGCGGTGGTGCATGTAGGCGGGGTGCCAGCGCAGCTCGTCCCCCCGCGCCAGCAGCTGGGTCCGGAGGGCGGGGTCTCGCCCGCCGTTGCGGATGTACCACTGGCGGGTCGTGACGATCTCGAGCGGCCGGGAGCCTCGCTCGTAGAACTTGACCGGGTGGGTGATGGGGCGGGGCTCGCC
>CAZTVJ010000567.1:0-6137 GCA_964616935.1 uncultured Acidimicrobiales bacterium
GTGATCGCCAGCCGCAAGCTGGAAGGGTGCATGGCGCTGGCGGCACAGGTCGAGGCCGAGACCGGGCGACGAGCGCTCGGGGTCGCCTGTCACGTTGGGGAGTGGGCCCAGATCGACGAGCTCGTCGAGACGGCCTACGGCACCTTCGGACGGGTGGACGTGCTCGTCAACAACGCCGGCATGTCGCCGCTGTACCCCAGCCTGGTGGAGGTGACCGAAGCCCTCTACGACAAGGTCTTCGGCGTCAACCTGAAGGGACCGTTCCGGTTGACGTCGCTCGTCGGGACCCGGATGGTCGAGGCCGGGGGCGGCTCCATCATCAACGTGTCGAGCATGGCCGCGATGCGCCCGACGCCGACCGAGCTGCCCTACGCGGCGGCGAAGGCTGGCCTCAACACCATGACCGAGGGGTTCGCGAAGGCGTTCGGACCGACCGTGCGGGTCAACTGCATCCAGGCCGGACCGTTCCTCACCGACATCGCCAAGGCGTGGGACATGCCGTCGTTCGAGCGCAACGCCAGGGCGATGGCGCTGCAACGGGGCGGCCGCCCGGACGAGGTCGTCGGCGCCGCGCTCTACTTCGCGTCGGATGCCTCCAGCTTCACCACCGGAGCGATCCTTCGCGTCGACGGCGGCGTCCCGTGACCCGCTAGCCTGACGGGCTGTGCGCGATGGCGGTCGGCGCGGCCATGCCGGACCCCACACCGCATTCGGACCTTGCGTCCGAGATCGCAGAGCCCAGAAACCCCCAAACACCCATGACGTACGAACCAGCAAGGTCGTCCGCCCCGCGGAGGCGCCGTAGCAGCGAGGTCATCACGGTCGCGCTGGCCGCGCTGGCCGTCGTCGTCCTCGTCGCGATGGTCGTCGTCGATCGGTTCTCCGGACCGAGTCGCAGCGCCGCCACCGTCGAGGCGCAGGCACCGACGGCCGGCATCGGTGGACCCGGTGAGGGGGCGGGAGCGGCGGTGCCGCCCACGACGGTCGTGCCTTCCGCGGACGAGCCGAAAGAGCTCGACGGCTCGCAGACCGCTGGCGGGAAGTGCCTCATGGAGGTGGCCAGCCTCAAAGTCGGGTCGAGTGGTGCCAGCGTCGTCTGCCTCCAGCAGGCCCTTGCCGCGGCCGGGCTGTACAGCGGTGCGGCGGGCGGCAGCTTCGACACGCCGACGTATGCCGCCGTGCGCCGGCTGCAGGAGCAGCGGAACCTGTTCGTCGACGGGGCGGTGGGTCGCGAGACGGCGATCTCCCTGGGCATCTGGCCGGAGGAGTCGTCCCTGGTCGTTCGCACGCCAGCGCCCCCCGCAGGCACCGTCGACGCCATGGGCTACCGGCTCTCCTCGGTGGCGAGCACTGGATCCTCGGCGCCCCCGGTGCCGCCCACCTCGGGCAGCGGCAAGCGGATCGTGTACGACCGGGCCGGCCAGCGCGTGTGGGCGATCGACAAGAACGAGGGAATCATCCGCTCGTGGCTCGTCTCGGGCAGCAAGTTCAGCAACGAGGTCCCTGGCACCCACAAGGTCTACAGCCGCTCGCCGGTCTCCACCGCCTGGAACGGCAAGGCCTACCTGCCGAAGATGGTGCGCTACTACCAGACCGACATCGGCCACATCGGCTTCCACGCCATCCCCCTGCACGTGGAGGACCGCTCGGTGTACCAGACCGAGGCTGAGCTGGGCACCCGGCTGTCGGGCGGGTGCCAGCGCCAGGCCAACCTCGATGCCGCCTTCTTGTGGGACTTCGCGCAGATCGGCACGAAGGTCGTGGTGGTCTAGCGAGCTCTGCTCACCCGGAGCGTGTGGCGGTGCACGATCGCCTCGATCGCCACCAGCACAGCCAGAGCCCCGACGACGGGCCAGCTCGTGTCCCCGGTCAGCGCCACGGTGCCGCCGCCGATGACGAACATGAGCGCCAGCTCGGCGGCCGAACGCCACCGCCCGGTGCGCAGGCCGCCGGCGATGAGCACCACGACGGCGGCGACGCCGAACGCCGCGACGGCGCCGGCCAGGGTCGGTGTCATGGCAGGTCCGGCGGGGGCGACGGAGGGGGCGGGGTCGACTGGCGCGCAGTGGCCTCGTCCTCCTCTTCACGGATCTCCCGGCGCAGCACGTAGTTGAGCGCGGTCCGGATGGTGGCCACGAACACGAGCAGGACGAGATCCTTGAAGTTGGGCGACACCGCCGTGCGCAAGATGTCGCTGGCCAGCTGGAACTCGAGCCCGAGGATGAGGAAGCGGCCGAGCGACAGGCGAATGCCGGAGAAGCCGTCGCCGTCGGTGACCCGGTGACGCAGGAGGATGAGCAGGAACCTCGCGAACGCGACGGTCGCACCGGTGAAGATGACGATCGCCCCGGCGACCTCGACGAGGCGGATGAGGAGGTTGACCAGCTCCTCCAGCGTGTCGGTGGTGAGGATGTCGTCCATGGAGGGCCGCAGCCTAGGCAGGCTGGCGGCCCCCGTCCCGGTGTCCCGCTTCTGGCCTCCCGTCTACGTCACGATCTGGAGCTGAGGGCCCGAAGCCCTCGGGCCACCTCGCCCCAACGCTCGAGCGTGGCCGGGTCTCGCCGCCACATGCTCTCCCCGAGGTAGGCCACGAGGCGGTGGGCGCGGCCCGCGTAGCGCGTGGTCAGCACCTCGGGAAGGTCATCCCAGGTGGCGGTGACGGCGAACGAAGCGAGGACCTCGTCGGTGAGCAGCGCAGCTTGACCAGCGAGGTCGCCCTGCTTGAGGAGTGCGTTGAGGCGCCCTCCCAAGCCTTCGAAGCCCAGACGGTCGAACTGGAACGCGTAGGCCGGGGTCGAGCCGTAGAACCCCAGCTGCGTTCGCACCTGGCTGGCCGTCGCGTCCCGCTCCTCGTCCGTGTCGCCGACGATCGTCAGGATGGGCACGGTGAGCACGAAGGGGTGAGCGCCCCGGCCGCTCTGCTCGGCGCCGATCCGCAGCGCGGGGAGCGCGACCTCGTCGAGGTAGGAGGTCGAGTGCAGCGGGTGCACGTGGACGCCGTCGGCCACGCGCCCCGCCATCTGCCACATCCAGGGGTTCACCGCGGCGACGTCGACCGGTGGATCGGGCCCGTCGAGCGGGCCGGGCGACCACGCGGCCGGCAAGAACGACAGGTTCCAGTAGCGGCCCTCGAAGGCGAGCTTCTCGTCGCCGCGGAAGGCGCGAAAGATCGCCCGTACGGCGCGGACGTACTCCTCCAGGCGCGGCCCGGGTGGGTCGAAGGATGCGGCGTAACGCCGCTCGGTGTGCGTCCTCACCTGTGTGCCGAGCCCCAGCCGAAAGTGCCCGCCGGTCACCTCGGCCAGCTCCCAGGCGGCTTGCGCAGTGACCATCGGGCTGCGGGGGAAGGCGACGGCCACCCCCGTCGAGAGGTGGAGCGCCTCCGTCGCCAGCGCGGCGGCGGCCACGGACAGGTACGCGGTGCGCGCACCCTCGGTGAACACGATGCCGGACAGGCCGGCTCCGCTCGCCGCGGCCGCGAGACGCTGGACATCGCGCAGCTTCCCGCCGGTGCACATCACGTCGAGCTCCACCCGCGCCTCCCCTCGTGGTCGGTCCCCATCGTGACGCATCCGGGGATGGGCACGCGGGAGCGATCAGGATGGTCGGCGATGGCGACCGTCTGGGTGCTGCCCCGCCGCCGAACCGATGCCGCCATCGCCGCGGTGGCCGCCTTGGTGCTGATCCTGACGGGGGTGCTGGCCCGGATCACCCGGGACGTTCCTGCGTGGGAGAAGCGGGTGTTCCGCTGGATCAACGGGGCGCCGGACGCGCTCGAGCCGATGCTGGTCGTGGTCATGCAGGCTGGCACCCTTGGCGTCGTCGCCGTGACGACGGTGCTCGCACTGCTCTGGCGTCGGTGGCGCCTCGCGCTCGACCTGGCCCTCTCCGGTACGGCCGCATGGTTGCTGGCCAAGGTGGGCAAGTCCATCGTCGGGCGCGGTCGACCCATCGAGGTGCTGGCCGAGGTGATCATCCGGGGCCCGATCGATGCCGGCAACGGCTACCCGTCCGGGCACGCGGCGGTCGCCGCCGCCCTGGCCACCGCCGCGAGCCCGTGGCTGCCCCGACGGGGCCGATGGCTCGTCTGGTCGGGTGTGGTCGTCACGGCGGTCGCCCGCGTCTACGTCGGCGCCCACCTCCCGCTCGACGTCGTCGGCGGCATCGCGCTCGGCGTCCTGATCGGCGCGGCGGTCCACCTGCTGCTGGGCGCGCCAGGCGCGACGACCTAGCTGCCCACCACCTGCACGAGGGGGACGATCTTCTGGAGGTCGGAGGTGCCGCCGTTGTAGCCCGGGCGGCGCACGGGGATGAGGACCGACTCCGGCACCGTGCGGGCGTCGCCGAACAGGGTGAAGCCGGCGTTGCGGTCGATCACGTAGCCGCCGTAGCGCTGCAGCGCGTCGAAGATCATGCCCCCAAGTGGGGAGAGCCCCGCCGGCTTCGCGGTGGTGGGTGGGATGCCGAGCCGCGTTCCCATGGGCAAGGTCCCGCGGTAGGTCGAGGCGCCGTCAGCGTCGAACTCGACCGCCGGCGGCACGAACGACGCGTAGAGGTCGTCGTTGCCGACGCCGATCGACAGCGCATGGTCGATGGTGCCCGCCAGGAGGTTCTCGCCCGTCACCAGCCCACCGAGCCAGCTCGCCCCGGAAGCGCGGATGCCGGCGCGCACGCGCGTGCCGCCACCGGGCGGGAAGTAGCCGAAGCCCGTCCCGTCGAGGCTGCCGTTGCCGAAGGCCTGTGCGTTGAACGTCGTTGCGCCGGTGCGCACCACCCGGAAGAAGTCCCAGACCTGCTGGTTCGGGAGATCGACGATGGTGACCTGGCCGTCCACGTCGTCCGCCGGGTACAGGTTGGCCGGGCCCCGCACCGGGAACACGGTGGTCTTGTTGGGCCGCACCACGGTGAACGTGAGCACGGGATCGCCCGGACTGGTGAACCAGAGCGGCACCGAGTTCGTCGGGCCCACCATGAAGCCGGAGTCGCCCGCGAACGTGCCCGTGGCCGTGAACCGAGCGCTGGCCGGGATCGGCGTGTTCCAGGGCGAGGTCGGGCCAAAGGGGCGCAGCATCACCGATTGCTGCGTCCACGGCCCCGGGGCCGCTGGGATGCGGACCGCCTTCTGCAGGCCGGACGACGGGATGGGGTCGACGGCCTCGCGGGAGGCCGCGAAGGCCATCGTGGAACCGAGCACCACGAGGGTGCACACCGTGGCGACGAGCCACCACCGCCCTGGGGCCCGTCCGGTGGAGCGTTGGCGTGGCCACATGGGTCAGACCTCTGTTCAGCGGACGGGAACCATCCATCCTGCCACGCCGAGGCCATCAGTACGGCCGCGGGCACCCACCGACGAGCTCGGAGATGTAGCCGGCGAGGCGCAGGGTCGTTCGATCGTGCAGGAACGGCCCCACGATCTGGATGCCGACGGGCAGGCCAGCGCGGGTGAGGCCCACGGGGACGACCGTGGCCGGGAGGTAGCACGCACCCGCCGGTGCCATCCAGGTGGCGACGTCCCAGTACGGGTGGTCCTCCCCGGCGAAGGACACCGTGCGGGCGGCGAGCGGCTCGGTGTGATCGTGCAGGATGGCCGGGCACGGCATGACCGGGAGCACGATGGCGTCCCAGGAGCTGAAGAACTCCTCCCACCGCCGGCGGAGCTGGAGGCGACGCTCGTTCTGGCTGAGCCAGTCGCGGTGGCGCATGGCGGCCCAGCGGCGGGCTTGGCCGACGGGGGACGGGTCGGTGGAGGCGGCGAAGTGGTCAAGCTGTTCCGGCCGGTAGCCACCGGCGAGGGCGGCGTTCAGGAGGGCGAAGAACGTGTCGGCCACCTTGGCCAGGGTGAACGCAGGCCGGGCCTCGGCATCCACGCGGGCGCCGGCGCCGGCGAGCGTGGTTACGGCCGTCTCGAGCAGTGCTCGGACCTCGGGCTCGACGGGGCACCGCTCGTCGTCCAACCAGGCGGCGATGCGGTAGCCCGCCAGGTCGGCGTGCGGTGGCGGTGGCAGCTCGAGGCGCCAGGCCGGCGAGTCCCACCGGTTCGGCCCGGTCAACAGACCGAGGGCCAGCTCGAGGTCGCCGACCGTGCGGGCCATGGGTCCGCCCACCGCGAGGTCGGCCAGGGTGAGGGTGCCGGGTGG
>CAZTVJ010000568.1:0-1668 GCA_964616935.1 uncultured Acidimicrobiales bacterium
TCCCCCGGCCGATCCCCCCACCCCCCGACGCCCAGGAGGCGTGATGTCCCTCACCCATTGGAAGCAGATCTGGTCGTTCTACGCGACCCGTTGGCAGCTGGCCTTGGCCGACGACCGCGAGCGCGGCGAGGTCTCGACCACCACGGTCATCCTCACGTTCATCCTTGCGGGGCTCGCCCTGGCCGTCGGAGCGATCATCGTCACGAAGGTGACCGCAAAGGCCACGAGCATCCCGACCGATTGAGGGTCATCGCCCGGCGAAGCGCCGGCTGCCGAGGCGAAGCGACGACGCAGCTCGTGCTGCTGATGCCCGTCCTCCTCGTCCTCATCCTCACCGTCGTGCAGTCCGCGCTCTGGTGGCATGCCGCCCACCTCGCCGACGCCGCGGCGGCGCGGGGTGCGGTAGCGGCGGCCCGCGCCGAGGGCGGTGTCGCCGACGGTGAGGCGGCTGCTCGATCGTTCGCCAGCGCCGCAGGCGCCCGTCTCGCCGCGGCGCCGACAGCTCGACGAAGCCCATCGACGGTGTCGGTCACCGTCGTGGTGGCCGTACCTCGTGTGCTGCCGGGCTTCCCCGCGACGGTACGGCGCACGTCGGTGATGCCCGTGGAGCGCTTCGTGCCCGAGGACGAGCGATGAGTCGGTCGTGTCGGCCACGGTTCCGATCCGGGCGCGCCCGGGCACACATCCCAGCATGCGAACCGCTCACGCCGACCAGCCGAGCCCGAGGCGAACACGGCAGCATGGCGCTCGAGCTGGTGCTCGTCACGCCGCTCGTCCTGGTCCTCGTGCTCTTCGTCGCCTTCTGTGGGCGGATCACGCGCACGCAGTCCATCGTCCGGGATGCAGCCGCTGCCGGTGCGCGAGCTGCGTCGTTGCGTCAGCAACCATCTGCGGCGCGCTCGGATGCCGAGGCCGCCGTACTGGCCAGCCTTGCCGGCCACGCGTCGGCGTGCGCCTCGTCGACCGTCCGCGTCGACACCTCGTTGTTGCGGCCCGGCGGCCAGGTGTCGGTCGAGGTGTCGTGCTCGGCCAGCCTCAGCGACCTGGCTCTTCTGGGTGTGCCCGGCTCCCGGACGCTCACCGCCCGTTCCGTGGAGGTGGTCGACCGCAGGAGGGGCGGATGAGGAGCGCCTGCAGCCGGGGTCGAGGCGAGCGCGGCACCGTGTCCACGTTCGTCGTCGTACTCACCCTCGCCTGCCTCCTGGCGGCCGGGCTGGCGCTTGACGGCGGCCGCATCGTTGCGGCCCGCGTCGCCACGGCCGACATCGCCGGGAACGCTGCTCGCGCCGGTGCTCAGCAGGTGGTCGGCGTGCGGGTGGGTGAGCACACGCTCGACCTGGCCCGCGCCCGAACGGCCGCCCTCCAGACCCTCGCAGCCGCAGGCGCTACCGGCTCGGTCTCGGTGTCACCGCAGTCGATCACGGTGACGGCGACCGTCTCGTCGTCGATGCTCCTCCTGCACCTCGTCGGGATCGATCATCGTGTGGTGACGGCTACGGCGACCGCCGAGCCGGAGGTCGGCCGGTGAGGCGGGCTGCGGTCGTCGTCCGGGGTCTGCTCGCCCTCCTCCTGCTCGTGGCCCTGCTGGTGGGCGTCCCGGCCCTCCTCGCCGTCGTCGCCGGGTTCCCGCTGCCCACTTCGGTGCCGACACTGGCCGACGTCGGTGAT
>CAZTVJ010000569.1:0-4069 GCA_964616935.1 uncultured Acidimicrobiales bacterium
CGCGATGGGTGGACCGCGCTGAGGCCCGCTCGATGGTCGGTGCCGACGGCGTGCTCGGCGCGTTGGTCACACCGCACTGCGCCGCCATCCACCCCGCCCGCCTCGTTCGAGGGCTTGCTCGGGTCGTCGAGGGCCGAGGCATCCGGCTCTACGAGCAGACGGCCGTCACCGCCATCGAGCCCGGTCAGGTCGTCACCGACCGTGGCGTCGTACGGGCGCCGATCGTGGTGCGCGCCACGGAAGGCTTCACCACGCAGCTCGCAGGCCAGCGCCGCACGCTCGCTCCTGTCTACTCGCTGATGGTCGCCACGGAGCCCCTGTCGCCGGCGATCTGGGACGAGATCGGCCTCGCCCGGCGACCGACGTTCAACGACGCCCGCCACCTCATCATCTACGGCCAGCGCACTGCGGACGGCCGCATCGCATTCGGCGGACGCGGCGCGCCCTACCACTTCGGCTCCCGGATCGACCCCGCCTTCGACCGCAACGAGCGGGTCCTCGACGACCTGCGCACCGTGCTCCGCTGCCTGTTCCCCGCCCTCCAGGGAAGTGAGTTCACCCACGCATGGGGCGGCCCGCTCGGCATCGCACGGGACTGGCAGTGCTCGGTCGGCCTCGATCGAAGCACGGGCCTGGCCTGGGCCGGCGGCTACGTGGGTGACGGGGTGAGCACCACCAACCTGGCCGGTCGGACACTGGCTGATCTCGTCACCGAGCGAGCCACCGACATCACGCGGCTCCTCTGGGTCGACCACCGGTCCCGGCCCTGGGAGCCCGAGCCCTTGCGGTGGCTGGGGATCAACGGGGCGCTGCGCCTCACCGCCAGCGCCGACTCAGCGGAGGCTCGTTCCGGAAAACCCGCTCGCCGGCGCACGATGGCGATCGAGCGTCTCCTCGGGCACTGAGTCGTGAGCCCGCTCAGCCGTCCGTCAGACTGCGTCATGCCTGATGCCACGCCTGGCGACTTCGCCCGCGAGTACGCCACCACCCGCGGTCGGATCACCGAGCTCGTCGCCGGCCTGTCCGACGACGACGCCGCGGTGGTCGTGCCCGCCTGCCCGGCATGGACGGTGAAGGACCTGCTCGCTCACCTCGTCGGCGTCCCTGCCGACCTCGTGGCGCGGCGCAACCCGGGCGGCGACACCCAGGCCTGGGTGGACGCTCAGGTCGCTGAGCGCCGGCCCCGGCCGGTGGAGAACCTGCTGGCCGAGTGGGGGGAGATCGGCCCGCAGTTCGAGGGCCTGATCGAGCGCAAGCCCGCGCTGTTCGCCGGCCTCCTCTACGACCAGGTCGCCCACGAGCACGACCTGCGCGGCGCCCTCGGCCAGCCGGGGGCGCGCGACACCGAGGCGCTCAGGCTCTCGATGAACGTCGAGTGCGAGCAGCTGACCACCGACCTGCACCGGCTCGACCTGCCCGCCGTGCGGCTGTCGGCGAACGGCGGCACATGGCTCGCCGGTGAGGGCGAGCCGGGCCTCACGATCGACACCGACCTGTTCGAGGTCTTCCGCCTGCTCGGCAGCCGTCGCAGCGACCGCCAGATGCGCGCCGCGCCGTGGCAGGGCGAATTCGACCGGTTCCTGCCCGCGCTCTCTCACATGCCCCTACCGATCCACGACCTCGTCGAGTAGCGACATGGCCATCACTCGCCGCGCCTTCGTCAGCCTGCCGGCGAACGCCTGGCTGTCCGACGCCGACAACGAGATGAAGTGGGCGATCATCGAGCGGATCGAGTCGCTCGGGCTGTCGACCGAGATCATCTCGCACCCGCGCAGCGCCCTGTCGGGAAGGCTGGCGTGGACACCAGCAGTAGCCGAGGACATCATGCGGCGCTGCTGCGGCGCTGTCCTGCTGGGCTTCTCGCGTTGGAGCTTCAGCACGGCCAGCGGGGTCGTCAACCTGCCCACCGACTACTGCCACTACGAGGGCGCGCTGGCGTACTCGATGCGGCTCCCGCTGCTCACCATCGTGCAGACCGAGGTCGAACGGCGGATCGTCTTCGGCGACAGCTTCGCCGGGCTGGTACCCCGGATCCCGATAGGCGCCACACCCTCTTGGCTGGACACCGGGGACTTCACGGAGCACTTCGACGTCTGGGTCACGCAGCTGAAGGAACGGTCCGACGTGTTCTTGGGCTACTGCAGCGCGGCGGCTTCCACGGCGAAGGCGATCAAGCGGCGCCTGGCGGGCGATGGGGCCACCGTGCTCGACTGGCAGACCGATCTGGCGCCTGGTCAGAGCATCCTGGGCCAGATCGAGCAGGCCGCAGCACGTTGTGGCGCAGGGATCTTCCTCTTCACAAAGGACGACGAGGTCACCGCGACCACGGACGAGGCGAAGGCCGTGCCGCGGGACAACGTGGTCTTCGAGGCCGGCTACTTCATCCAGGCCAAGGGCAAGGACCGGGTGCTGATCGTCCGCGAGAAGGGGGCGAAGATGCCCGCCGACCTCGGCGGTGACATCTATGCCGAGCTCGAGGACCGCAACAAGGTCGCACCGATCGCCGAGACCCTTCGGCGGTTCGTCGCCGGCCTGTGAGACACCCAGGCCCATCAGCGAAGGAAGTCGCCGACCGTCGTGGTGTACGCCGCCTGGTAGCGACGGTAGGTGGCCCGCAGCTCGTCGCCTGGCCAGGGTGCGGGAAGGACCTCGGGGGGCAGCAGGGCGTCGTGCCGCAAGTGCTGCAGCGACGCCGCGCCGACGATGAAGCCCTCGGCCAGCACGGCGTCGTGCTCGTCAGCGAGGCGGCTCGTGACTTCGCCGAGCCGACGGCCGAGAGCGGCGGCACGTTGCGACCACGCGTGCGGCGCGAACAGGGCGTCGATCAGCTCGCCGCGATCGTCGGGCGCGGCCTGCCACCAGCGGCATTGACGATCGAGCACCCTCCAGGTGTCGGCCGATGCCGAGGCGCGCGGTAGGTTCCGCGGTCGGGACCACACGCCCTCACGCACCTCGCCGAATCGGGCCGCCGTAGCGGCCGACCGCAGCCCGGCGCGATCCAGCGCTGTGCGGCCATCGGCGGTGACGACCGCCATCCACCAGGTGCCGTCCCACGGTTCGAGCTGCGGCTCGAGGACCCAGTCCTGCGCCGCCTGCCGGTGGCGGATCGACCCGGCCAGCTCATAGACGCCGCTGTCGGCCCGGAGCTCGCCTCGTTCGACCATGCGGCTCAACGCCACGCGGGCGGTTCCCTCGCTCACCCCGAACAGCGCGCACCACCGGACGAGCCGCGCGCTCGACAGGCGCGGCGGGTGCATGCCGAGCAGCAGGCTGCCGACGATCGACCGGGCGCTGAGCGGTCGCTCCAAGAGCCCGGGCTCGACGACATTACGTTCTTGCGGCATGCAGCGACGAAGTGTAACATCGTGGACGTGGCCACCACGATGCTCCCGGAACCCGAGTTGCTGGCCGTTCCCGCGCCGGGCCACGGGATCCTCGCCACCGGCCGGGCCCAACCCGGCCTCCGTGAGCAGCTGCGCCGCATCCCTTCGTTCCGCAACGCCCTCGCGGTCGTGTCCACCTACCTCCAGACGATCCTGGTGTTCGCCCTCATCGTGTGGATCGGCCCGCTCTTCTGGCTGCCCGGCCTCATCCTCCTCGGCCGCGCCCACGCCCAGCTGGCCGCCCTCATGCACGAAGCCGCCCACCGCCTCCTGTTCCGCAACCGCCGCGCCAACGACCTCGTCGGCCGCTGGCTCCTCGGCTACCCCACCCTCGCCAACACCGACGGCTACCGACGCGTCCACATGGCGCACCACCGCCAGGAGTTCGGTCCCGACGAGCCCGACCTCCCGCTCTACGTCGGCTACCCCATCACCACCAGCTCGCTGCGCCGCAAGCTGGTGCGCGACGCCACCGGCCAGACCGGCTGGAAGCTGCTGAAGCCGCAGCTGCAAGGCCTGCGCTCGCCGGACCGGCGCATCCGCCGCAGCCAATGGTCGATCCTCGCGGTGCAGGTGGCGATCCTCGCCATCATGACGGCGTTCGGCTACCCACTCCTGTACGTGCTCTGGATCGGTTCGTACCTCACGGTCTGGCGTGTGATCAACCGGCTGCGGTCGATCGCCGA
>CAZTVJ010000570.1:0-31227 GCA_964616935.1 uncultured Acidimicrobiales bacterium
GGTCCTCGATCTCGTCGGCAACACCCCCATCGTGAAGCTGAAGGTGGTGGGCCGAGATCTGCCGTGCACGGTGGCGTTGAAGTTGGAGACCACCAACCCCGGCGGCTCGTCGAAGGACCGGCCAGCCGTGGAGATGATCGACGCCGCCGAGCGCGACGGGCTGCTGATGCCGGGCGGCACCATCGTCGAACCGACGTCGGGCAACACCGGCGTGGGCCTGGCCATCGTCGCTGCGCAACGGGGCTACGGCTGCATGTTCGTGATGACCGACAAGGTGGCGCCGGAGAAGATCGCCTTGCTGAAGGCCTACGGCGCGGAAGTGGTCGTGTGCCCGGTGGCGGTGCCCCCGGACGACCCGTCGAGCTACTACTCCACGGCCGAGCGGCTCGTGCGGGAGATCCCCGGCGCCTTCCGACCCAACCAGTACGCCAACCCGGCCAACCCCCTTGCGCACTACAAGACGACCGGCCCGGAGATCTGGCGCCAGACCGCCGGGCGCATCACCCACTTCGTGGCCGGTTGCGGGACGGGCGGCACCATCTCCGGTGTCGGTCGCTACCTGAAGGAGCGCAACCCGGCCGTGCGGATCGTCGGGGGGGACCCGGAGGGCTCCGTCTACTCGGGTGGCAGCGGCCGGCCGTACCTCGTGGAGGGCATCGGCGAGGACTTCTGGCCCGCCACCTACGACCCGTCGGTGATCGACGAGGTCATCCCCATCAGTGACGAGGAGAGCTTCCTCGTCGCCCGCCGCGTCTCGCAGCAAGAGGGCATCCTCATCGGCGGATCCGGCGGGACCGCGGTAGCCGCCGCGCTGCGGGTGGCGCAGGGGGCACAGCCGGACGATCTCGTCGTCGTACTCATCCCCGACTCCGGGCGGGGCTACCTCTCGCGCGTGTTCGACGACGACTGGATGGCCAACTACGGCTTCCTGCGGGAATGCGATCTCTGCGTGGGCACGGTGCTCACGGCGCGGGGCGGAGAGGTGCCACCGCTCGTCTACGTCAACCCGGCCGAGTCGGTGCGCGACGCCATCGCCAAGATGCACCACCATGGCGTGTCCCAGCTGCCGGTGTGCAAGAACGAGCCGCCGTTCTCGGCCGCCGAGGTGGCCGGTGCCGTCGACGAGCTGGACCTGATGGACGCCACCTTCCGAGACCCGGGCGTGATGGAGATGGCCGTGGAGAAGGTGATGGGGCCGAAGCTGCCGACGCTCGGCATCGGCCAGCCCATGGCGCTCGCCGTCGAGATGCTCGACCGCTCCGCCGCCGTGCTCGTGCTGTCCGGTGGCCGCCCGCTCAGCGTGATGACCCGCAGCGACGTCCTCACGTTCCTCTCCCGGGAGGGCATCGCCCCGGAGGGTGGCGATGGCTGACGAGGAGGCCCAGGAGGCGACCGGCCCGGGATTTGCCACCCGCGCCATCCATGCCGGGCAGGACCCCGACCCCACCACCGGGGCCGTCGTGGTACCGATCACGCTGGCCACCACGTTCGCCCAAACCGCGGTCGGTGAGCACCAGGGCTTCGAGTACTCCCGCAGCGGCAACCCGACGCGCGCCGCGCTGGAGGCGGTCGGCGCGTCGCTCGAGAACGCGACGCACGGCCTGGCCTTCGCGTCCGGGCTGGCGGCAGAGGACGCCATCCTGCGACTGCTCGCGCCGGGCGATCGAGTGCTGCTCGGCAACGATGCCTACGGCGGGACCTTCCGCCTCCTCGCCAGGGTCCACGCGCCGGCCGGCCTCACGTGGACCGCGGCCGACCTCACCGCCGTCGATGCGCTGGACCACGCCTGGACCGACGACACCCGCATGGTCTGGTTGGAGACACCGACGAACCCGCTGCTCACCTGCGTCGACATCGAGGCCGTGGCCGACATCGCCCACGACCGCGGCGCCCTGTGCGTCGTCGACAACACGTTCGCCACGCCCTACCTGCAGAACCCGCTCGACTGGGGCGCCGACATCGTGGTGCACTCTGCCACCAAGTACCTCGGCGGTCACTCCGACGTGGTCGGCGGCTTCGCCGCGCTTCGGGACGACGAGCTGGCCGAGCAGTTGCGCTTCACCCAGAACGCGGCCGGCGCCGTGCCGGCACCGTTCGACTGCTACCTCGTGCTGCGCGGCCTCAAGACCTTGGCGGTGCGCATGGAGCGCCACTGCGAGAACGCCCGCGCCGTCGTAGACCTGCTCGGTGAGCACCCGGCCGTGGAGCGGGTCCTGTACCCCATGCTCCCCGACCACCCCGGGCACCAGGCGGCCACGAAGCAGATGCGCGACTTCGGCGGCATGGTGAGCTTCACCTGCGCGGGCGGCGAGCCAGCGGCACTGTCGGTCGTGGCCGCGACGCGGCTGTTCACGTTGGCCGAGTCGTTGGGGGCGGTCGAGAGCCTCATCGAGCACCCGGGCCGCATGACGCACGCGTCCGCGGCCGGTTCGCCGCTGGAGGTGCCAGCGTCGTTGGTGCGCCTCAGCGTGGGCCTGGAGGACGCGGCCGACCTGGTGGCCGATCTGAGAGACGCGCTCGACGGCGTGATCAGGACGCGCTCTTGACGGCACGCTTGGCGGCGCGCAGCAGCTCGTCGAAGCTCTCCTGAAGGCAGGAGGCGTACACCTCGGGCTCGGGGATCATCTCGCGAGCCGAGGTGAAGCTGATGGTGAGGCGCCCGTCGTAGCTGAGCACCGGGTGGATCAGTCCCATGCCGTCGAAGATCGGCCCGAGGCCGTAGTACGCCACCATCTTGGCGCCGCAGCAGTAGAGCGGCACCTGGGGCCCAGGGATGTTGGTGACCACGGTGTTGAAGATCGGGTTGTGGCGGTTGGCCAGCCCGTTGCGCGTGTACAGCCGCGCCGCCAGGCCGGCCACGGCGGCCGGGATGAACTCGCTGTAGTCGGTGAGGGTCTTGGCCCCGACCGCCTTGGCCAGCTCCTTCGAGCTCACCGTGCTGGCGTACACGGTGCGCAAGCGATCGAGCGGCTTGGCCACGTTCGTCGCCAAGCTCACGAGCATCATCGACACCTGGTTGCCCTGCGTGCCGAGCAGATCCGTCGAGCGGGTGGAGATCGGAGCCATGGCGATCACGGCCGCCTCGGGCAGCTCGTCCTGCGCGCTCAGGTAGCGGCGCAGCGCGCCACCGACGATGGTGAGGACGGCGTCGTTCACCGTCGCCCCCGGCACCGCCTGGCGGATCGTCTTGAACGCGCTGAACGGGAGGCTGACGCCGTCGAAGACACGGTGCGGATCGACCGGTCCGTTGAAGCGGGTCCGCGGCATCCCGCCGGGGACGGGCGGAGCGCCCATCTGGTTCTGGCGGACGCCCTGAACGGCTCGCCCGACCCCGGGCACGGTGCGCCCGACCACCCTGGCGAAGTGCATCGGCCGGACCAGGTTGTTGCGCGTGGCGTTCGCCACGAGCCGCATCGGGTCAGGATCGGCTTCGCCCGTGAACGGCGTCGTGGCCGCGGGCGGTGGGTCGCCGGAGGCATCGAGGTGGTTGAGCAGCGCGGTCAGCTCCACCCCGGACACCCCGTCGATGGCGGCGTGGTGCACCTTGGTGACCAGGCCGATGCTGCCGCGAGGTACGCCAGGGATGGCGTCGAGCCCGCGCACCACGTACATCTCCCACAGCGGCCGGGTGAGATCGAGTCCTCGGCCCATCAGCCGGGCCACCTGGGTCGTCAGCTGGTGCCAGTCGCCCGGCTTGGGCAGACCCAGCTCGCGGATGTGGAACTCGAGGTCGAAGTTCGCATCCTCGACCCAGTAGGGATGGTCGAGGTTGAACGGGACGGTCACGAGCTTCTGGCGCAGCGTGCGCGACATCGCCAGGTGGCGCTCGACCCACAGCAGCAGCTGGTCGAAGGTGACCTCGCCCCCGGGCGCCGTGGACGGGTCGTAGATCTGCAGGCCGCCGACGTGCATGGGCGTCGCCGGTGTCTCCAGGTACAGGAACGACGCGTCCAGACCGCTGAGCTGCTCCATGACCGACCCTCCTGTCTCGGCGCGCATCGTAGATGGGCCATCAGAACAGCGTGGGCTGCTCCGGGCGGTAGACGCGCATGCCGGGCCAGGGGACGTAGTGATCCATGAACACCCACGTGCGGCGGTGGATGGCGCTGGGGCCGTAGCCCTGCAGCGCTGCCTTGTGGACCGGGCAGGGGTAGCCCTTGTTGGTATCGAACGACCACTGCGGGTAGCTCTCGGCTTCGGCCCGCATGATGCGGTCGCGCGTGACCTTGGCCAGGATCGACGCCGCCGCCACCGACAGGCAGAGCGCGTCCGCCTTCACCAGGCGGTGGATGTGGGGAACCGCGTCGCCGACGAAGTCCCACGACCCGTCCACCACCGCGGCGTCGACGGCCAGCCCTAGCCCTTCGATGGCGCGGCGTGCAGCCAGGCGCTGAGCCGCGGCCATGCCGAGCTCGTCGCACTCGACCTGGCTGGCGCCGCCGACCGCCCACGCCGAGCACCACGAGGCCACCCGATCGAAGAGCTGCTCGCGCTGGGCCTCGGTCAGCATCTTGGAGTCCCGGACCTTGTTCACTCTCCGGTCGCGGGGCAAGACAGCGGCCCCGACCATGAGCGGGCCCGCCCACGCCCCCCGGCCGACCTCGTCGATGCCCACCACCACCTCGTGGCCGGCCTCCCACAGGCCCCGCTCGGTGCTGCGGCTGGGAGGTCTGGTCCGGATGGCCACGCCTGGCGAACCTAGCCCCGCCACCCGCCTCTCGGTACAGATCTCGCGATCTGTCGTCGCGCTACGCCTCAGCGCAGCTCGACCGCGGCGGCACCGGCTTCGACCGAGCCGACGACGTGGAACCCCGCTGCCACCAGCGGCTCGACGGTCGACGGATCGACCGAGGCGAGCAGGCCCCCGGAGGTCTGCGGATCGAAGCACAGCGTCTCAAGCGCGCCGGGAGCGGTGCTGCGCACGTGACCGTGCAGGTACTCGCGATTGCGGGCATCGCCGCCGGTGCGAGTGCCTGCCTCGGCGGCGTCGAGCGCGCCGGCGTAGAGCGGCAGCGCGGCGGTCTCGATGACGATGACCGCGTCCGAGCGCTCGGCCATCTCCCAGCCGTGGCCGCACACACCGAAGCCCGTGACGTCGGTGACGGCATGGACTCCTTCACCGGCCGCGATCAGTGCCTCCGCGGCGGCACGGTTGAGCGTGCGCATCCAGGCGATGGCGGCCTGCTTCTGCTCGTCGGTGCCGGCCGCCAGGACGATCCCCGTTCCGACGGGCTTGGACAGCACCAGGGCGTCGCCGGGACGGGCTCCGGCCTTGGTGAAGATGCGGTCCGGGTGGACCAGCCCCTGCACGGCCAGGCCGAAGATCGGCTCCTCGCTGCGGATCGTGTGACCGCCGACCACCATGCCCCCGGCCTCGCGCACGACCTCGGCCGCCGCCGACAGGATGCGACCGATGGCGGCGACGGGCAGCCGCTCGGGGAAGGCGGAGATGTTCAGCGCCATGACGACGCGGCCCCCCATGGCGAACACGTCGCTGCAGGCGTTGGCCGCGGCGATGGCGCCGAAGTCGCCGGGGTCGTCGACGAGCGGCGGGAAGAAGTCGGTGGTGGACACGATGGCAAGGTCGTCGCTGACCCGGTACACGGCGGCATCGTCGAACGGGGCCAAGCCCACGAGCAGCGCGGGATCGGCGTCGGCCACCAGGTCGCGCACCAGCTGCGCGAGCGGCGCGGCTCCCCACTTGGCGGCGCATCCACCGCACGCTGTCCACTCGGTGAGCCGCAGGTCGGCCAGCTCGTCGGCGCCGGGCTCGGCCCCACCGGCCACCTCGGCCCCGACGGCGGGATTGGCCACCTCGGTCATGGAGAGAAGCCTACGGGGCCGCGCCGCAGTCACCGCCCGCGACGAACTCCGGCCCCACGACGCGGCTTTCCGCATCGACAGGCCGGACTTCGACCGAAGGACCGCGGCGCGGCCCGTAAGGTCGGCCGATGGCGGACCTCGTGGTGACCGGTGCCCAGCTCGTCGCGACGATGGACGACGGCCGCCGTGAGCTGCCGGGTGGCTGGGTGGCGATCACCGGAGGTCTGGTGGACGCTGTCGGCGCCTCGACCGATCCGCTCCCGACCGCTGATCGGGTGCTCGACGCCCGTGGCTGCCTCGTCACGCCCGGCCTGATCAACACCCACCACCACATCTACCAGAACCTCACGCGCGCCCACGGTCCAGCCACGAAGGCGACGTTGTTCCAGTGGCTCACCACCCTGTACCCGCTGTGGAGCCGGCTGGACGAGGAGGCGGCCTACGTGTCGGCGTGGGTGGGTCTGGCCGAGCTGGCTCTGGGCGGCTGCACCACCACCACCGATCACCTCTACGTGCACCCACGCGGTGGGGGCGACCTGATCACCGCCGAGATCACGGCGGCGCGGGAGCTGGGCATGCGCTTCCACCCGACCCGCGGATCGATGAGCTTGTCGCAGAAGGATGGCGGCCTGCCGCCGGACTCAGTGGTCCAGGACGACGACGAGATCCTGGCCGACTCGGAGCGCCTCGTCGCGCGCCACCATGACCCCTCCCACGGGGCCATGGTGCGCGTCGCGCTGGCCCCGTGCTCACCGTTCTCCGTCACCCCGGAGCTGATGGTGCGCACCGCCGAGCTGGCCGAGCGGCTCGACGTGCGCCTCCACACCCACCTGGCCGAGGACCCCGACGAGGACACGTTCGCCGGGCAGACCTTCGGGCGGCGCACCGTCGAGCAGTTCGAGGAGGTCGGCTGGTGCACCGACCGCACGTGGGTAGCGCACTGCATCTACCCGAACGACGCCGAGATCGGCCGCCTCGGGGCGGCGGGCGTCGGCGTGGCCCACTGCCCCAGCTCGAACATGATGATCGGTGGCGGCGGCATCGCACCCGTCCCCGAGCTGCGGGCGGCGGGAGTGCCCGTGGGCCTCGGCTGCGACGGCTCGGCCTCCACGGACTCGGCCTCGCTCTGGATGGAGGCCCGCAACGCCATGCTCCTCGGCCGGCTTCGCCGCGGACCCGAATCGACCGGCGCCCGTGACGCCCTCGAGATCGCGACACGGGGAGGCGCGGGCTGCCTCGGCCGCACGGGTGAGCTCGGGCAGCTGTCTGTGGGTGCCGTGGGCGATCTCGTGTGCTGGCCGCTGGAGGGCGTCGCCTTCGCCGGTGCTCTCACCGACCCCGTCGAGGCCTGGCTGCGCTGCGGGCCCGTCGCCGCCCGCCACACCGTCGTGGCCGGGCAGCCGGTCGTGCGTGATGGACACCTCGTCGGTGACCGGGTCGAGGAGATGCTGCGCTCCCACCGTCGCATCAGCCACCGCATCCAGGCGGGCTGACGCTCGGTCCGGACCGATCGGGTGTCTCTCGACGACCAGCGATGGCTCTGCGAGCTGGCCGGCGACGTCGGTCCGGCCGCGGCGCTGACCGCGGCCGGACGGTGACGGTGGCTACTTCGAGAGCACCGCGATGGCCTGGGCCCAGAGCACGAACTTGTTGGTGGCCAGATCGCCCACCGTCTTGATGCCGAGCGCCGCGTCGAGCTTCTCGCCATCAGCATCGGACAGCCCCTGCAGGGCGGCGACGGGGGCCTTCACGAGATCAGCGAACTCCATGCCCTCGTAGGCCTTGTCCACGAACTTGGCGATGTCAGCCACGCGATTCCTCCAGTGAGCGAAGTGTCGGGGCAGCGTTCTAGCCGATCCTGCTGCGCCGCGACGGCTCTCGCATCCGTCAGGGAGTCGTGACCTCGCCGTGGCCGGCCAGGAGCGCCTCGCCGCGGTCGGCCGTCGTCGACCACCACGGATCGAGACCGGTGCTGCGCAACGTCATCGGCGCGGTGGTCTCCCAGAGCAACGCCGGTCGCATGCCGTGCCACCGCACGGCGAACGACAGCGTGCCGCCGGCCACGGGAACGGCGTGGGCAGCGATGTCCTGTCCGAGCCAAACGGCGGGTAGGAACGGGACGATGTCAGCGCCGTCCGCCGTCGGCACCACGAGGCGTCGGACCGACCAGGACGCGAAGCGAGCGGCACCCGATGGGGGTGCTACGGGCAAGGGTGCGGCGACCGGGAGAGAGGACGCGATGGCGGCGGCGTCCTCAGCGCCGCGCCGCTCGCCGGCGCTCAGCATCACCTCGATCGTCGCTGCCATCGCGGCGGCCACCTCCCACCCGGCCTCGGCCCTTCGTACGGCGGCGTTGGCCAGGCGGGCAGCCACGGCAGCCACGTCGTCCACCCAGGGTGCGGCTGGTTCACCCAGCCGAGTGCGTTCGGCCACCGCGAGCAGGAAGGCCGCCGGGTCCTGCTCCGGATCACCAGGACCCTCGAGCAGGAGAGCCGCCCGAGCGCCGACGAGCTGCTCGACCAGGTCCCCCTCGGGCACCTCGACGCGCGCGGCCACCCCGGTCTGCGCCACCCACCCGGACGCCACTCGATCGGCGCTCGCCAGCGCGCCTGGCAAGGCACCTGCCCCACCCCCGCTGTGCGGCAGGGCCACCCGCACGGTGGCGCGATGGCCCACCGGGAACGTCACGGCACCGGCGGGCAGCTGGATGCCGAGCGGCTCGATGGTCGCCGGGGGCCGGCTCGTGAGGAGGTCGTGGCGGCTGAACGCCACGGCGAACGGCAGCGACGACGCGTTCTCGACCTCGACCACCGTGAGGCCACCTCCGTCGGCCAGGGCGTAGACCCGCTGGAGGGCGTCGCCACCGGGCACCCGTACCGAGGTCTCCGCGACAGGCGCCCCGCGGACGAGCCGCTGGCGCACGCTCGCCTCCTGGCGCGGCGTGTGCCAGCGATCGTCGGCCGCGATCCACCATTCGAGTCGAGCGGAGCCGTCCCAGGGGTCGATCGCTCCCCACGGGGTGACGGTGGCACGCCACCGCGCGCCCACGACACCGATCGTGGTCACGCGCGGATGCCGTAGATCTCCGGCTTCACCGAGCGGCGCATCAGCGCCCCCATGCCCTGCGCCGCGCTGGCGCCGTGATGGCAGACCGCCACCACCTGTTCGGTGATCGGCATGTCGACGCCATGGCGACGCGCCAGCGCCAGCACTGATGGCGAGCTCTTGACCCCCTCGGCCACCTGCTTCATCTCGGCGATCACGTCGGCGATCGTCCGACCCTTGCCGAGCTCTCGCCCGACCGTGTTGTTGCGGCTCTGGGGGCTGGAGCAGGTGGCGATGAGGTCGCCCATCCCGGCGAGGCCCGAGAAGGTGAAGCCGTCAGCGCCCATCGCGATGCCGAGCCTGCTCATCTCGGCCAGGCCGCGGGTGATGAGCGTCGCTCGCGTGTTGTCGCCGAAGCCCATGCCGTCGGCCATGCCGACGGCGATGGCGATGACGTTCTTCACCACGCCGGACAGCTCGCAGCCCACGACGTCGGGGTTCGTGTAGACGCGGAAGTGCGGGGTGTTGAAGATGCGCTGCAGCTCACCGGCGATGACCTCGTCGGGCATCGCGACCACGCTTGCCGCCGGTTGCCCGGCCAGCACCTCCTTCGCCAGGTTGGGCCCGGTGAGCACCGCGACGGGGTGGCCGGGCAGCACGTCCTGCACGACCTCGCTCATCCGCCGCAACGTGTCGCGCTCCAAGCCCTTGACCAGGCTGACCACGGGCACCCACGGGCGCACGAACGGGACGGCGGTGGCGAGCACCTCGCGGAAGAACGGCGACGGCACGCCCATCACGATCACATCGGCTGTGGAGGCAACCTCCTCGATGTCCGACGACGCCCGCAACGCCTCGGGCAGCTCGTAGGACGCCAGGTAGGTGCCATTGCAGTGCTCGGTGTTGATCTGTTCGGCGAGTGCCGGCTCGCGGGCCCACAGCAGCGTCGGCGCGTTCTGCACCGTGAGAGCGGCGACGGTGGTACCCCAGGATCCGGCACCGATGACCCCCACACGAATCGGCATGACACCCACCGTAGACTCGCCCGGGTGACGGTCGCCGTGCTCGTCCCGGTGAAGGACTTCCGCCAGGCCAAGCTGCGCCTCGCCGAAGCACTCGATCCCGCGGCCCGCGCCGCGCTGGCCCGGCACATGGCGGCCAACGTCCTGGCTGCGGCCTCCGGCCTGCCCACCTTCGTGGTCACCGACGACGACGAGGTGGCCACCTTCGCCCGCGATCGCGGTGCCGACGTCCTGTGGCGACCCCACCTCGGGCTGAACGGGGCGGTCACCGACGGCGTCCTCACGCTGGGCAACGCCGGCCACGATCGCGTGCTCGTCGCCCATGCCGATCTCCCCCTCGCCGTCGACCTCGTGTGGATCGCCCGCCTCGGTGGCGTCACACTCGTCCCCGACCGCCACGACGACGGCACCAACGTGGCCTGCGTGCCGTCCGACGTGAGCTTCACCTTCGCCTACGGACCGGGATCGTTCCGGCGCCACGCCGCCGAGGCCCGGCGGCTGGGGCTGGCGGTGCGTGTGGTGCGAGAGCCCGCGCTCGGCTGGGACGTCGACGTCCCGGACGACCTGTCCCACCCGTCACTCCAGGGGGTCCTCCCATCGCTGCCAACGAGCCCGGCCAGCCCCACCTGACCGTGGCCGGCCCGATCACGACGAACCTCGACGTACCACCGGTCGCACTGGCGATCGGCGCCCACCCTGACGACGTCGAGTTCGGTTGCGGCGGCACCCTCGCCAAGTGGGCCGCCGCCGGATGTGTTGTCCACCACCTGGTGCTCACCGATGGGTCGAAGGGGACGTGGGACGCCAACGCGGACACGGTGGCGCTCGCCGCGGTTCGCCAGGACGAGCAACGTGGTGCTGCCCGCGCCCTAGGTGCGACGGGCGAGGTGGTGTTCCTCGGCCACGTCGACGGCGAGCTCGAGAGCGGGCTCGCCCAACGCGCCGCCGTTGCCGCGGTGATCCGTCGGCTGCGCCCGTCCGTCATCCTTGGGCACGACCCCTGGAAGCGCTACCGCCTGCACCCCGACCATCGCCACGCCGGCTTGCTGACGTGCGAGGGCATCGTCGCCGCGCGCGACCCACACTTCTTCCCCGAACAGGGCCTGGCCCACCATCGCCCCTCGGTGCTGCTGCTGTGGGAGGCCGACGAGCCCGACCACGCCGAGGACGTGAGCGAGTTCGTCGAGACCAAGCTCGCGGCGCTGGCGGCCCATGCCAGCCAGTTCGAGTCCACCATGAAGGCTACCGACCAGGCGCAGGTGGACGCGTTCCGCCGTCGCGTCCGAGACCGGTTGGCCGGTCATGGTCGACGCGTCGGCGTGGCCGCGGCCGAGCTGTTCAAGGCCATCAGCGCCCTGTAGCCGCTGCCCCCCATCACCCTCGGCCGGAGCGCGGTCAGGTCTTGGGAAACGCACCGGCAGGCCGGCCCGGGCCAGGTGGGCCGGCGAAGGCCTGCGCGATGCCCATCCACTCCTCGGCACATGCGCCTCGGATGGCGAGGCCGGTGTCGACCGGATGACGGCGCTGCGTCACCACCAGGCAGAAGTCGAGAGCGTCACCGGCGACGACGTCTGCGGCGTCCTCGCTCCCCCAGGTCCACTGGTCTCCGGTGGGCGCATCCAGCTCCACTCGCACGTCCACCGCGGGCGCGACGAGGCCCCGCGTGGCGTAGGCGAACGGGCGCGCCAGCACACCGATGTGGGCCACATGGCGGAGCCGCACGGTGGCTTCACGCGACACGCCGAGGGCATCGGCGACGTCCTGACCGTGCGCCCACGTCTCCATGAGGCGGGCGGTGGCGAACGAGCGGGCTCCCATCGCCGGGCCGTACCACGGCACGCGAGCCTTTGGGTCGAGTGGTCGCAACGCATCGAGCAGAGCGCCGCGACCCGCCCGCCATGCCGCCAGCAGCTCGCCCGGCGCGATGGCGCGGCCCGGCTCGATCGACGGGTCGATGCCGGTGCGCACGTCGCGGAGCAGCTCCTCACTCGTCTGGCGGAAGGCGTCCGGATCGACCACAGCGAGCCGTGCCGTGCCGTCGAAGAACCAGAGGTGGCTGATCTGATCGCGCACCATCCAGCCTTCGGCCGGTGTGGCACGGTCCCACGCCTCGTCGGGCAGATCACGGACGAGGCGATCGAGGGCACCGTGCTCGGCGGCCAGGTCGTCGCAGATCGCGTCCATCCCGGCATCCTCCCAGATGCGCTCGAGTGACCCGCCGACCGACGCTCGGACGCGCCGGGAGGCCGCCCGCGAGCGGCCTCCCGGCATTGACGTGCTCCGCTCCCCGGAGGGAGGCGGCGCTAGCTGGTGGCTTTGCGGGCCGGTGCCCGCGTGGCGGGGGCCTTTCGGGCCGGCGCCCGCTTGGCCGTTGCCTTCTTGGCGGGGGCCTTTCGGGCCGGCGCCCGCTTGGCCGTTGCCTTCTTGGCCGGCGCCTTCTTGGCCGGCGCCTTCTTGGCGGGTGCCCGCTTGGCGGTCGCCTTCTTGGCCGGCGCCTTCTTGGCCGGCGCCCGCTTGGCGGGTGCCCGCTTGGCGGTCGCCTTCTTCGCGGGGGCCTTCTTGGCCGGTGCCCGCTTGGCGGGGGCCTTCTTGGCCGGTGCCCGCTTGGCGGTCGCCTTCTTGGCCGGCGCCGCCTTCCGGGCGGGTGCTGCCTTCTTGGCCGGTGCTGCCTTCTTGGCAGTCACCTTCTTGGTAGTGGCCACGGTGCTCCTCTCTCCTTGCGGTCCGGTACTAGCGCTTCGGGTTCAGCTCACCCTTGAGGGTGGAGCTGGGGGTGAACTTCATGGCGGTCGAAGCCGGCACGTGCACCGTCTTCGTGCGGTCCTGCGGGTTGGCCACCGTGCGGGCGGCCCGCTTGACGGTGCTGAACTTCCCGAAGCCCGGCCACGCAACGTCGTCGCCATTCTTGGCGGACGCCGTCACCTCGCTGAAGAAGGCGTCGAGCACCTTCTCGGCGTTCGCCTGGGTCGTGTCAGCCGCCTTGGCCACCGCTGCGAGCAACTCGGCCTTGGTCATGTGTTGTCGATACCTCCTGGTACACGGAGCGAAACTCAGCGCACATCAGAACTTTTCCGCAGGCCAAGGTCAAGCATTTCGGTCATCACTCGATCGTTGTACTTGCAACCTTCTGCCCGAGCACTGACGCCGCCCGGCAAACAGACTGGCCGCCGCGACGCTCGTCGCGCACACTGTGGACATGGATCCACCGACCTGGCCGTTGTTCGGGCTCCGCATCGTGACACCCCGTGTCGTCCTGCGCTACGCGGACGACGAGGACGTCCTGGCGCTCGCCGAGCTCGCGACGCACGGCGTCCACGATCCGCGGTCGATGCCCTTCACGATCCCCTGGACCGATGTCGAGCCTCCCGCCCAGCAACGCAACTCGGTGCAGTGGTACTGGCGCCAGCGCGCCGAGTGGACCGTCGATCGCTGGAACCTGTCGTTCGCCACGGTGGTCGACGACGCGGTCGTCGGGATGCAGGGCGTCGAGGCCGAGCACTTCCCGGTGCTGCGCCAAGCCGCCACGGGCTCCTGGCTGGGCCGCGCCCACCAGGGTCAGGGCATCGGCAAGGAGATGCGGGAGGCGGTGCTCCACTTCGCCTTCGCCGGCCTCTGCGCCGAGTTCGCTCTGTCGGGTGCCTTCCACGACAACGCTCCCTCGCTCGGCGTCTCGAGGTCGCTGGGGTATGAGGAGGAAGGGACCCGGCGGGTGCTGCGGCGCGACCAACCCGACCGGATCATCGGGCTGAGGCTCTCACGGTCCACGTGGGAGCAGCACCGTCGCGACGACATCCAGATCGAGGGCCTCGACGACTGCCTCAACCTCTTCGGCCTCACGTGACGGCGGCTCGGATCCGGGCCGCAACGTCGGCCATCTGGGCGTCGTCCTCATAGCGCTGGCGAGGCCAGAAGAACCCGCGCAGACCGTCCTTGCGGCGGCGGGGCACGACATGCACGTGCAGGTGGGGCACGCTCTGGCTGACGACGTTGTTCATGGCGACGAAGGTGCCGTCGGCTTCCATGCCCCGCTGGACCGCCGCGACGACGCGCTGCACCGCCTCGAAGAGCGGCCCCACCATCGCGGGGGCGAGGTCGGTGAGCGTCTCGACGTGCGGACGTGGCACCACGAGCGTGTGGCCGGGGAAGACCGGGCGGCTGTCCAGGAAGGCAACCACGTCACCCGCGTCGAGCACGAGTGCGGCCGGCTCGGCGCCGGCGACGATGGCGCAGAACGCGCAGCCCTCCACGACGGGCAAGTATCGCCGCATGGAGACACCACGCATCGCGCCACTGCCCCCTGCCGAGTGGGATGCCGAGACCCGCGACCAGCTCGGCACGGCCGTCAGCGCGCCCGACGGCACGCCGCTCAACATCTTCGCCACCATCGCCAACCATCCCAAGCTGCTGAAGCGTTGGCTGGTGTTCGCGAACCACGTGCTGTTCAAGAGCACGCTGGCGTTCCGCGATCGCGAGCTGCTCATCCTCAGGACGGGCTGGAACTGCCGCAGCCCCTACGAGTGGGGCCAGCACGTGCTGATCGCTCGCCAAGGCGGCTTCACCGACGACGAGATCGACCGCGTCGTCGTCGGCCCGGACGATCCGGGTTGGGACGCGTTCGACGCCGCGCTCTTGCGGGCGGCGGACGAGCTGCACCGCGACGCCGCCGTCTCCGATGCGACCTGGGCCACCCTGTGCGAGCGCTACGGCGACGAGCAGCTCCTCGACGCGGTGTTCGCCGTCGGGCAGTACCACACGGTGGCCTTCGCCTTGAACAGCTGTCGCGTCCCGCTCGACGACGGCGTTGGTGGTCTGCCCGATGCGCCGTAGGCGTTAGCGTCGCCTCGATGCGCGTCACGTTGTTCATCACGTGCGTGGTGGATCTGTTCGAGCCCGAGGTCGGCGTGGCCACCGTGAAGGTGCTGCGGGCGGGCGGCTGTGAGGTCGACGTCCCCCTCGGCCAGACGTGCTGCGGCCAACCGGCGTGGAACTCCGGCCACGTCCAGGAGGCGGCCAAGGTCGCCCGCACGACGCTGGATGCGCTCGAGGGTGACGGTGCGTCCGTCGTCGTCGTGCCGGCGGGCTCGTGCGCCACGATGGTGCGGGTGTTCTGGCCCGAGCTGTTCGAGCTGGCCGGCGACCACGACGCCGCCGGGCGAGCCCGGGAACTGGGCGGTCGCACCCGAGAGCTCGGGGAGCTGCTGGCCGAGGTGGCCGCCCGCGGGGGTCTGCCTCCCATGGCGATCGAGCCCCCGATCCGCGTCGCCTACCACCACTCCTGCCACATGCTCCGCGAGCTCCGCATCGAGCAGCAACCACTCGAGCTGCTCGACCGCGTCGACGGGTGCGAGCGCGTCGCCTGGAGTGCGGACCAGCGCTGCTGCGGCTTCGGCGGGCTCTTCTCGTTCAAGCTCCCCGAGACCAGCGTCGCCATGGCCGACGACAAGCTGGCGTCCCTGGCCGACGCCGGCGTCGACGAGATCGTCGGGTCCGATACCTCGTGCCTGCTGCACCTGCGAGCGCGCGCCGAGCACGAAGGCCGCCCGGTGCGATCCCGCCACCTCGCTCAGGTGCTCGCCGACGCCCTCGACGCAGGCCAACCATGACGGGCTTCACATTGGCGGGCACCAAGCTGCGCCAGCGCACGGCCGAGGCCACGACCGACGTCCGCCTGCGCGCTGCGCTGGCCAAGGCCGTCGTCCGCTTCGGCGACGGGCGCACCAGCGCGCTGGCGACGCTCGACGACCCTGACTCGCTGCGCCAGGCGGCCCGGCGGATGCGCCACGACCTCCTCGATCGCCTTCCCGACGTCCTGGAGCGCTTCGCCGACAACGTCCTCGCCGTGGGCGGGCACGTCCACTGGGCGCCGGATGCCACCGACGCCAACCACTACATCACGCGCCTCGCTCAGGACCGTGGCGTTCGGAGCGTCGTGAAGGGCAAGTCGATGGCGACCGAGGAGACCGCGCTCAACGAGGCACTCGAGGCTGTCGGCGTCGGCGTGGTCGAGACCGACCTCGGCGAGTGGATCATCCAGCTGGCCGGCCAGACTCCGAGCCACATCATCGCCCCGGCCGTGCACCTCGACCGCCACCAGATCCGCGACATCCTCCAGCCCGAGGCCGGGCCCGACCGCCTGCTCGACTCCGAGCCCGAGCACCTCGCGGCCTTCGCCCGGGAGCGCCTGCGCGCCCGCTTCCTCGAAGCCGACCTCGGCGTCACCGGCTGCAACTTCGGGGTGGCGGAGTCCGGCTCGCTCGTGCTCGTCGAGAACGAGGGCAACGGCCGCTTCAGCACGACCGTCCCGCGCATCCACGTGGCGCTCATGGGGATGGAGCGCATCGTCGAGACCTGGGACGAGCTCGACCTCATGATCAACCTGCTTGCCCGTTCGGGAACCGGCCAGCACCTCAGCACCTACACGAACATCATCACCGGTCCTCGACGGCCCGGCGAGGCCGACGGGCCTGACGAGCTGCACGTCGTCATCCTCGACAACGGCCGCAGCGACGTGCTGGGCACGGAGCTGCAGGAGATCCTGAACTGCATCCGCTGCGGGGCCTGCCTCAACGTGTGTCCGGTCTACCGCCAGGTGGGGGGGCACGCCTACGGCTGGGTCTACAGCGGCCCGGTCGGGGCCGTGCTCACGCCGCTCCTGGCCAAGGGACATCCCGAAGCGGCCGAGCTGCCGAACGCCTCCACGTTGTGCGGTGCCTGCATGGATGCGTGCCCGGTCAGCATCCCGCTGCAGGACCTCCTTCTGGCCCTGCGCCGGCGCAGTGCCGCGAGCGGGTCGAAGGCCGAGCAGGCGGGGTGGGCCGCCTGGGCCGCGGCCTGGAGCCGCCCACTCACCTATCGCGCCTCGCTCAAGGGGGCGGCGCTCGGTCGGCCACTCGCGAAGTACGCGGCGATGGCCCCTGGGCTGCGGGCCTGGGGTGGCGGCCGCCAGCCACCTCAACCGGCGGCCCGCTCGTTCCTGCAGCGGTGGAAGAGCGGCGAGGTCTGAGCCGATGGCGACGGACGCACCGCCCCTGGAGTCAGGTGATCGCCTGGCCTTCCTCGGTCACCTCCGCCGCCGGTTGGCGGTCGGCGAGCCGGAGAACCTCGCGCACCCCATGCCACCACCCAACCAAGGCATCCCCCTCGTGCGCTCGTCCTTGCTCGATCCATCAGACGTCCTGGGGTCCTTCGTGCGCAACGCCAGGGCCGTGAATGCAACGGTGCACGACGTGGACAGCCATGAGGTCCCTGCTGCACTCGTGGCCGAGGTCGTCGGGCGTCACCACGTGCGTCGCTCCGTCGTCTCGGCCGAGCGCGAGGCCGGGTTGGTCGGCGAGCTGCTCCGCGACGTCGGCGTTCACGTGCAGCCACTGTCGCTCGACGCGGCCGCGGCAGCCGACCTCGGCGTCACCGCCTGCATCGCCGCCATCGCCACCACCGGGACGGTGGTCCAGTCGAGCGAGGTGGCCGGCGGGCGCGGTGCGAGCCTGCTCCCCACCGTGCACCTCTGCATCGTTCCCGCCAGCCGTGTCGTGCCGACATCGGCCGAGGTGCTGCGCCGCCTCCCCGAGCTGGGCGCGATGCCATCGAACCTCGTGCTCGTCACCGGCCCGTCGAAGTCCGGCGACATCGAGCAGATCATGGTGACCGGCGTCCACGGGCCGGTGGCGCTCGAGATCGTCCTGCTGCGTCGTGCCTGATGATCCGCGCCGAGACCAGGGCCGGGAAGACCTCGACGTAGGCACCGACCGCAGTAAGGTTCGCCATCCCCTTACGAAGGAGCTTGATCGTGCGCTTCCGCCACGTCACCGCCGCGCTGCTCGCCGGTGCCCTCGTCATCGGCCTCGCCGCCTGCGGCTCGGACGACACGTCGTCCGGTGCCACCACCACGGCGGCCGCCGGCACCCTGCCGTTCAAGCCGGTCACCGCCGACACCCTCACCGTCGTCACCAGCCTGCCCGGGCCCGGTTTCTGGAACGGCACCGACCCGGCCGAGATCACCGGTGGTGTCGAGTTCGAGATGGCCAAGGCCATCCAGGCCAAGCTCGGCCTGAAGAACCTGAAGGTCCGCAACGAGAACTTCGACACCATCGTCACCGGAGCGGTCAAGGACTACGACATCGCGCTGTCGCAGGTCACCATCACCGACGAGCGGGCCGCCGTCGTCGATTTCAGCGGTGCCTACTTCGAGAGCCAGCAGGGCATCCTCACCCGAGCCGACACCAAGGTCGCCACCATCGAGGAGGCCAAGGCCCTGAAGTGGGCGGTGCAGACCGGCACCACGGGTGAGCTGCTCATCAACACCACGCTGAAGCCCACCACGGAGGCCCAGCCCTTCCAGGATCTGGCCGCCGCCTTCACCGCGCTCGAGGCAGGTCAGGTCGACGCCGTCGCGATGGACACCGCCATCGTGCTCGGCCAGGCCGCCGGCTCCGACGGCAAGCTGGCCGTGCCGGCCCAGTTCACCCAGCCGGGTGGCCCCGACAAGTACGGCGCCATCTTCCCCAAGGGGTCGGAGAACAAGGCGACGCTCGACGCCATCATCCTCAGCTTCCTGGCCGACGGGTCGCTGGACAAGTGGGCCACGCAGTACCTCACCAAGAGCCCGACCGACCTCACCACCATCACCATCTGATGGGTCGGCCGGCACGGCTCCCGCTGCTGAGCGACGGACGCTGACGCCGTGACCGATCCAGCCCTCGACCCCGAGCTACCCCCCGGCTCGCAGCGGTTGTTCGACGGGTCCGACGCCCTTCGGCGTCGGCCGCCGTCGCGCCTGAAGACCCGTCTCGTACCTGCCGTCCTCGCCCTCGTCGCAGCCGCGGGGATCGTCGTCCTCTCCTGGGCCGCACTGCGCTACTTCTTCGACACGCTCACGCTCAGCCCGGGAGCGCTCGATGCGTGGCGGATCGTGCTCGTCGTCATCGGCATCGGCCTCCTCGGCTTCCTCGTACCCGGCATCCTGGCCGTCGTGCGAGCCGTCCGGGCCGGCCGGTTCGCGAAGCGCGGCGAGATGATCGAAGCACGCATCTCGGCCGACAAGGCCAAGGACTGGATCTGGTACGTCGGCGGCATCGGCCTCACGATCCTCATCGTCGACTTCTTCCTGTACTTCCTCAGCGTCAACGACGGCATCATCCGCACGACCTACCTCGACTGGTCGCTCATCTGGGAGAGCCGCCGCCAGCTGTGGAAGGGCTTCTGGCTCAACATCCGCGTCTTCATGGTCGCCGAGGTGCTCATCCTGCCGCTGAGCCTGCTCCTGGCCGTGGCCCGCATGTTCCCGGGTCGCCCGGGGGCGCCCGTGCGGGCCCTGGCCATTGCCTACACGGACGTGTTCCGTGGTTTCCCCGCGCTGGTCGTGATCTACCTGTTCGTGCTCGGCATCCAGCTGGCCGACTTGGACACCAGCCTGCCCATCATCGGCGGCTTCAACCGTGACGACCGGTTCTTCTGGCTCATCACGTTCTCGCTCGTGATCGTGTACGTCGCCTACGTCGGCGAGGTGTACCGCGCCGGCTTGGAGAGCGTCCACTGGAGCCAGACCGCCGCGTCACGGTCGCTCGGGCTGTCGCACGCCCAGAGCCTGCGCCACGTCGTCGTGCCCCAGGCCGTGCGGCGGATCATCCCCCCGCTCCTCAACGACTTCATCGCCCTCCAGAAGGACACCGCGCTGCTGTCCACGGTGGGCGCCCTCGAGGTGGTTGCCCGCGCCCGCCTCATCGCCAACCAGGAGTTCAACCTGTCCCCGATCTTCGGCGCCGGGCTCTGCTTCTTGATCATCACCATCCCCATGGCTCGCGCCACGGATTGGCTCATCAAGCGGGACAAGCAGCGCACGCAGGCCGGTGTCAGCTGATGGCCTTCCTCGAGCTCCGCGACGTCCACAAGCGCTTCGGCGCCAACGAGGTGCTGCGCGGCATCGACCTCTCGGTCGACGAGCACCAGGTGGTGTGCCTCATCGGCCCGTCCGGTTGCGGGAAGTCCACGTTGCTGCGCTGCATCAACGCGCTCGAGACGATCGAGGGAGGTGAGATCGACATCGACGGCGAGCGGGTCAGTGGCGCCGGGGTGGACGTCAACGGCCTTCGGCGCGACGTCGGCATCGTCTTCCAGAGCTACAACCTCTTCCCCCACATGACGGTGCTCGAGAACGTCACGATCGCCCCCCGCAAGGTGCTGCGGCTGCCCAAGCAGTACGCGAGGGAGCGCGGGCTGGCCCTGCTCGAACGAATCGGGCTGGCGGCCAAGGCCAACGAGTACCCGGACCGGCTGTCCGGTGGTCAGCAACAGCGGGTGGCGATCGTGCGGGCACTGGCCATGGGCCCGCGGCTGCTGCTGCTCGACGAGATCACGTCCGCGCTGGACCCAGAGCTCGTCAACGAGGTCCTCAACATCGTGCGCGAGCTGGCCACCGAGGGCATGACGATGCTGCTCGCCACGCACGAGATGGGGTTCGCCAAGGAGGTCTCGTCGAAGGTCGCGTTCTTGTTCGGCGGGGTCGTGTGCGAGGAGGGCCCGCCCGAGCAGATCTTCGACGACCCGCACGAGGAGCGCACCAAGGCCTTCCTGCGCAGCATCACCGAAGCCGGCAGGTTGTAGGAGCGCTCAGGCGTGTTCGGCTCGTAATCGGGCGGCATCCACCAATTCACATGGCGCGGCGAGTATCACGGTGCCATCAGGCCCCGACCCACCCAGGGAGCGCCGTGACCAACCGACTCGCCTCCGAGAGCACTGCCACGAGCCGTGAGGCCGTCCAGGGAGGAGGTGAGCCACCAGCGCCGAAGCGTCGCCGGCGCACCCCGGCCGTCGACCCGGACCGGGCTCGCATCTACGTGCTCGACACCTCGGTCCTGCTGGCCGACCCGAAGGCGCTGTTCCGCTTCGACGAGCACGAGGTCGTCCTGCCGCTCGTCGTGCTCACCGAGCTGGAGGGCAAGCGCCACCATCCCGAGCTGGGCTGGTCGGCCCGCCAGGCGCTGCGGACGCTCGAAGCGCTGCGCACCTCACATGGCTCGCTGCTGCGACCGATGCCGGTCAACGAGCAGGGTGGCAGCCTGCGGGTGGAGGTCAACCACGCCGATACCGCTGGCCTGCCGAGCGCGTTGCGGGCCGACTCCAACGACCACCGCATCCTCGCCGTCGCGCGCAACCTCGCCAACGAGGGCAGCGACGTCGTCGTCGTCACCAAGGACCTCCCGCTCCGCCTGAAGGCCAGCATCGTCGGGCTCGCGGCCGAGGAGTACCGCAACGAGCTGGCCACCGACACGAGCTGGACCGGCTTCGTTGCGCTCGACGTGGACGGCTCCTGGATCGACGAGCTGTACGAGACCCGCACCATCGACCTCCCGGACGGCCGCGACCTTCCCTGCCACACAGGCCTCGCGCTCACGTCAGGTTCTCAGTCGGCACTCGGGCGCGTGCACCCGGACAAGCGGGTCCACCTCGTGCGCACCGATCGCTCGCTGTTCGACGTGCGGGGCCGCTCGGCCGAGCAACGGCTCGCCATCGACCTGCTCTCCGACCCCGACATCGGCATCGTCTCCCTGGGCGGCAACGCCGGAACCGGCAAGAGCGTCCTGGCACTAGCCGCCGGGCTCGAAGCCGTGCTCGAACAGCGCACGCACAAGCGTGTCGTGGTCTTCCGGCCGTTGTTCGCGGTCGGCGGCCAAGAGCTCGGGTACCTGCCCGGCAGCGAGAGCGAGAAGATGCTGCCCTGGTCGGCGGCGGTCATCGATGCCCTCGATTCGATCATGGGCCCGGAAGTGATCGAGGAGGTGCTCGACCGCGAGCTGCTCGAGGTGCTGCCGCTCACCCACATCCGCGGCCGCAGCCTCACCGACAGCTTCGTCATCATCGACGAGGCCCAGAACCTCGAGCGCTCGGTCCTGCTGACCGCTCTCAGCCGTCTCGGCTTCGGCAGCCGGGTCGTGCTCACGCATGACGTGGCCCAGCGGGACAACCTCCGGGTCGGTCGCCACGACGGGGTGGTGTCGGTCATCGAGGCCATGCGGGGCCACCCGCTCTTCGCTCACATCACGCTCACCCGGTCCGAGCGCAGCCAGATCGCGGCACTCGTCACCTCGTTGCTGGACGGCCCCGGCTTCTAGCTCGGCGGTCGGCCAAGATGGGTCGATCGATCCGCACGCTCGTCTGCCACCGTCGCCCGACCACCGCGCCAGCCTGGGCGATCGGGCCCGCGCCTACCCGTGGCCGTTCGGCATCAACCCGTCCCTGCGGCACTACGAGCGGGCGTGGTTGACCAGTGACCTGTCGGCCGGCGTCACGGTCGGTGCGCTCACCATCCCGTCCGCCCTCGGGTATGCGGAGGTCGCCGGCCTCCCCCCCGTGTTCGGGCTCTATGCCGCCATGGTCCCCATGGTGGTGTTCGCCCTCCTCGGATCGTCCCGCCACCTCGTGCTCGGCCCGGACGGCGCCTTCGCCGCCATGATCGGCGCCGCCCTACTGCCCGTCGCCGGCCTCGACCAGGCCCGCGCCGTGCAGCTCGCCCCGGTGTTGGCGCTGCTCGTCGGTGGGCTGTTCCTGCTCTTCGGGCTGCTGCGCATCGGCTTCCTCGCCAACTTCCTCTCGAGGCCGCTGCTCAGCGGCTTCATGACCGGGCTGGCCATCACCATCGTGGTCGGCCAGCTGCCCAAGGTGCTCGGCATCAGCGTCGATGCGGACTCGACCATCGCCAAGGCGGCCGAGATCATCCGGGAGCTGGGCGACACCGAGGGTTGGTCGCTCCTGCTCGGGAGCACCACGATCGTGCTGGCGCTCGTGCTCGCCAAGGTGCAGCCGCGCCTTCCCTCGGCGGTGCTGCTGCTGCTCGTCGGAGCGGGACTCGTCGCCGTGCTCGCGCTGGAGCGCCGCGGGGTCGCGACGGTCGGCGACATCCCCACCGGCCTCCCGCCGGTCGGCGTGCCGGATGTGACCTACAGCGATGTCACCGGTCTGCTGCCTGGGGCACTCGCCCTAGCCGTGCTCGGCTTCGCCGATGCCGTGCTCCAGTCGCGGCGCTACGCCGAGGAAGCACGCTACGAGACCGACCCGAACCGGGACCTCGTCGGCCTCGGGGTCGCCAACCTCGCCGGCTCGTTCGCAAGCGGCTATCCGGTCGGCGCCAGCGCGTCGCGGTCGAGCGCGTCCCTGGCCGGCGGTGGCCGCAGCTCGCTGGTGTCCATCGTCGGTGCCGTCGTGATCGCGCTGACCCTGCTCGTGTTCGGACCGGTCATCGAAGAGATGCCACTCCCGGTCCTGGCCGGGGTGGTCATCGCCGCCGCGCTGCGCCTGATGACATGGGGGGAGATCCGGGCGCTGTGGTCCACGCGGCGACCCGAGTTCTTCGTCGCCATCGCCGCGCTCGTCGGCGTCGTCCTCACCGGCGTCCTCACCGGCGTGGCCATCGCCCTCGGCCTCTCGCTCGTCAACTTCATGCGGCGGGCGAGTGCGCCGCACGACGCCGTGCTCGGCCGACGACCGGGAGTCCCGGGGTGGCACGACGTGGCGCGCCATCCCACGACGACCGTGCCGGGCCTGCTCGTCTACCGGTTCGATGCTCCGTTGTTCTTCGCCAACGCACAGGTGTTCCGTGATCGCGTCCGCGCGCTCATCGACGCCACCGAGCCCACGCCGCAATGGCTGGTCGTGCACGCCTCGGCCATCACCGAGCTCGACGTCACCGCCACCGACACCCTGCGGCGGTTGTTCGACGAGCTCTCCGAGCAGGGCATCACCGTCGCGGTGAGCGGTGCGCACAGCCGGCTGCGACGACGCATGGCGACCCCCGAGCGCCCGCTCATCCCGGCGCACCTCCAGTTCACCACCATCGCCCAAGCGGTGGAGGCCTTCCAAGCGGCATCGGCGTCCGACACCTCAGGGTGATGCGGACAAGTCCACGGCTCGCAAAATCCTCTTTACAGGTTCGCCTCGTACATTTAGTGTTAAACATGCGAGCGGGTTGGGGCCACCACCCCTCCCGGCCCCGCCCGCTCCTCTTCTTGGTGCTGACTGGAGGCTTCCGAGCATGGTCGCCATCGAACCGCTGTACATCGAACCGCCGGCCTCGGCCGACTGGACCGAACACGCGGTCTGCAAGGGCAAGACCAACGTCTTCTTCCCACCGCGGGCCGAACGGCCCCAGGCCCGGACCCGGCGGGAGGCACAGGCTCGCCTCCTGTGCGCGACGTGCCCGGTCATGGAGGCATGCCGAGACTTTGCACGCGCCCATCGCGAGTACGGGTTCTGGGGTGGCGAGTCCGAGGAGGAACGCCACCTCGGCGGCTTCACCGTCGCGGCGCCGATCGGTGTGCGGGCCCGAAGCCGTGGCGGCGCTGACGTCTTCACCCTGGTCACTCGTCCCGCCACGGGCTAGCGCCGCCGGCCCGACCCGCCCGGATCCGGTCCGCCATCTCCCGCGCACCCTCGGCGTAGGGTGACGTCGTGAACCCGCGGTCCACAGCGCCCGACATCGAGCTCCCGCCCCTTCCGCTCGACCGTCAGCGCTTCGCCGTCGTCGACATCGAGACGAGCGGGCTGTCGGTGCGGCGCCACCGCATCGTGCAGGTCGCCGTCGTGGTGGTGCTGGGAGACGGGACGGTGGTCGACCGGTGGTCGAGCGATGTCCGGGCCCTGCGGGCGGGTCCCACGTGGTTGCACGGCATCAACCGCCGGCGGGCCTGGCGAGCGCCGCCGTTTCGCGTCGTCGGCCCCGAGCTCGCCCAGCGCCTCGACGGCACTGTCGTCGTCGCCCACCACGCGCGGTTCGACTGGGCGTTCCTGGGCAAGGCCTTCCGGCGCGCGAGCCTCGAGACGGGCGCCGGGCGCCAGCTGTGCACCCTGGAGCTGTCCCGCTCGCTCGATCCGGACCGTCTGCGCCGCCACACCCTGGACGACCTCTGCGAGCGGTACGGCGTGGACCGGGGCCGCCAGCACGATGCGCTGGCCGATGCGGAGGCCACGGCGCGGGTGCTCCCCCGCCTGCTGGTCGAGGCTGGCATCACCGACGCCACCTCGCTCCAGGCAAACCTGCGACGCGCCGATTGACCTCAGCGGTAGCGCTCCAGGACGCGCACGGCAACCCGGGTCGCGAGATCGGCCAGCTCGGGCGGGTCGGCGACCACCACCTCGGGGCCGACGCGCAGCAGGAGGCGCTCGAGCCAGCGTTCGCTCACCACCGGGAGCACGACGCGGAGGCCGTCGGGCGTGGGCTCGGACGACTCGAGCGGGTAGGCCTCGGCGACCCAGGCGGCCGATGCCGGCAGCACCAGCACGACGCGTCGCGCTTCAGGTGAGCCGGTGAACCAACCGGACTCCGTAGGCGACGTGACCGGCCGTGACGGGAACCGCTGACCGGTCGGCCGCACGGACTCGATGCGGTCCACGCGGAAGCGGCGCTCAGCTCCGGCGAGCGAGTCGTCGGCGATGACGTACCACCGGCCCCGATCGAGGAAGGTCTGATGCGGGTCGATCTCGCGCTCGGTCAGCTCGTCACGCGACGCGACCCAGTAGGAGATGGCGAGGCGCTCCGAGGAAGCGACGCCGGCCTGTACCGCCTCCAGGTGGGGCGGTCGCAGCACCGAGACGACGACGCTCGGCGTGGCGGCCAGCGTCGCTTCCAGCTTGACGAGCGCCCGGGCCAGCGGCCCGTCCGGATCAGCACCGGGGAGCTGCTGCGCCGCTCGCCCCGCGGCAAGCAGCGCGAAGCCCTCGCTGGGGGTCAGACGCAGGGGCCGGGTGAACAGGCGAGGGACACCGACATGGATCTCGCCCTCGTCGATCACGACGTCGATCAGCTCGTCGAGGTAGGGCGGGAGACCACAGCAGGCAGCCAGCTCCAGGTCGCGGACCAGCTCGGCCTCCGTGATCTGGAACCGGGCGGCCGCCTCGGCCACCGACGCTCCTCCCCGCTCCATCAGCCACGGCAGGAGCAGCAGCAGTCGTCGCATGCGCTCGCCCGCGGGGCGAGGTCCTGGCCGCGTCACGATCGCCCGCCTCCCGCCATCGCGGTCAGCCACGCCACCACATCGGCTCGCACCTCCGGCGGTGCGAGCACCTCGGCGCGGTCGACCAGGCCGAGCACCCAAGACCGGAACGCCGGCAGGTTCGTGCACGGCACCGCCAGCACCACGCTGCCGTCGTCGCGCCGTTCCACCACGGCGTCCGCACCCACCTCACGCACCAACGAACCGGCCCGCGAAGCGTCGACCAGCACGTGCGCCAACGCCGGCTCACCGCCGCCCAGCTGCTTCGGGTCCTCCGGCACTGCCGTGGCGGCGTCGAACCCCTCGGCCACGACGAACGCGCCGCTCGGTCCTGCTTCGATCTGGCCCTCGATGCGATCGACCCGGAACGTCTTCTGCTGACCCGACTCGTGCTCGAGGCCGATCACGTACCAGAAGCCGTCCCGAGCGAGAAGTCCGTAAGGGTCGACCGTGCGACCACGACCTCGATAGCCGAACTGCACGGTCGCGCGGCGACCGTTCGCGTCGAACAGCAGCGGCAGCGCCGGCAACGAGGGCAAGGCCGCAACCTGAGGACCTACCCGGTCGCCGAGGTCGTCGTCTCCTCCCAGCTTCAGCAGCGCCAGGCCACCGACGTCACCGCCGAGGCGGACTGCGGCGACGGCGAGCTGCAAGGCCTCGCGCTCCTCCTGGACAAGTCCTAGGTCGGGCAGCTCGTAGGTGGCCCGATCGATCCAGTACGCCGTCGCACCCCCGCGCTCACCCTGGAGCACGTGCTGCTCGATGGGCACGCCCAGCTCTCGTAGCTCGCTCTTGTCCCGTTCGAACGCGCCTCGGCGGGCCGCGTCTCCGTCGGGGTACTGGCCCGCGAGCTCGAACGTGATCTGCTCGAAGGTGAGTGGTTCGGAGGTCTCGAGCAGCAGGGCGAGCAGGTTGACGCGACGTTCGAGCGGGTCGGTCATGATGACCTCACGCTAGGCGTGGGACGCCCGTGATTCCTCGATCACCCGCTGCATCGTGGCCACGACCTGGTCCGAGGTGGCGCCCGGGGTCAGGACGGCAGCGACGCCCACCTCGAGCAGCCGGGCCTCGTCCTGTTCGGGGATGATGCCACCGACCACGACGGGGATGTCGATGCCCCGCAACCGGACCTGCTCGACGACGCGGGGAGCGAGCGTCATGTGGGCGCCGGACAGCATGGAGAGGCCGATGGCGTCGACATCCTCGTCGACTGCCGCCGCCGCCACCTTCTCCGGCGTCTGGAACAGCCCGGTGTAGATCACCTCGTACCCTGCGTCGCGCAGTATGCGCGCCACCACCTTGACCCCGCGGTCGTGTCCGTCGAGCCCGACCTTCGCGACGAGGATCCGGTCACTCATGCCTGCATCCCTACTTGGCGTGGTAGTCGTAGAAGCCGCGCCCCGCCTTGCGGCCGAGCAGGCCGGCCTCCACCATGCGCGAGAGCAGGGGCGGCGCAGCGTAGAGCGGCTCCTTGAACTCGGTGTAGAGCGAATCGGCGACTGCCATGGTGGTGTCGAGACCGATGAGGTCCGCGAGCCGCAGCGGGCCCATGGGATGGTTGCAGCCCTCCACCATGCCCGTGTCGATGTCGTCGGGCGAGGCGAAGCCCGACTCCAGCATGCGGATGGCCGACAGGATGTAGGGGATCAGCAGCGCATTGACGATGAACCCGGCGCGGTCCTGGCTTCGGATCACCCGCTTGTGCAAGGTGTCGGCGGCGAAGGCATCGGCCCGCGCTGTCGTGTCCGGACCGGTCAGCAGGGAGGTGACCAGCTCGACGAGGCGCAGCACCGGGACCGGGTTGAAGAAGTGGATGCCGATGACCTGCTCAGGGCGCTGCGTGGCCATGCCGAGCTTCATGATCGGGATGGAGCTGGTGTTGGAAGCCAGGATGGCGTCGCTGGCCACCACGACCTTGTCGAGGGCCGTGAACACCTCGGTCTTCAGCCCTTCGTCCTCGACCACCGCCTCGACCACGAGCTGGCGGTCGGCGAGGTCACCCAGGTCGGTGGTGTAGCGCAGGCGCGCCACGGCGGCGTCCCGCTCCTCCTCGGCCAGCTTGCCGGCCCGGACTCCACGGTCGAGCGAGCCGGTCAGCCGGGCCATGCCGGCCTCTACGGCGGCGATGTCCACCTCACGCACGATCACGTCGAGACCGGCCCGGGCGCACACCTCGGCGATGCCCGACCCCATGAGCCCGCATCCGACCACGCCCACCCGCTCGATGGTCGTCATGCGTCCACGCTCCTCCCTGATTCAGCCGCGCCGAGCGAAGCGCCAGCGACGAGGCGCACGCGGCGCGAAGCGCAGCGGACGACGAACCCGCCAGTCAGCACGTGAATTCGATCTCCAGGCGCTTCAGGCCCCGCAGCACGAAGCTGGGGTGGTACTCGAGCGTGTTCCCGTCGGCCAGGCGAAGATCGCCGAGGCGGGTACCGAGGCGTTCGAAGGCCACCTGCATCTCCAAGCGCGAAAGCGGCGCACCGATGCAGAAGTGGATGCCCTTGCCGAAGGCCAGGTGCTCCTTGAGGTTGCTCCGCCCCGGGTCGAACGAGTCGGGCTCGGGAAACACCGACGGGTCCCGGTTCGCCGCCGAGTACATCACGATCAGGCGAGCACCCTTCGGCAGCGCAACCCCCTCGATCTCGGTGTCGCGGGTGACCATGCGGAACATGCCCTGCGTCGGTGTCGAAAGGCGCAGCACCTCCTCGGTGACTGCGGCCGCTCGCCCCGCGGGGTCGGCCTTCAACTTGGCCCACTCCTGCGGGTCGCCGGCCAGCAGCATCATGCCCTCGGTGAGCGCCTTCGTCGTCGTCTCGTTGCCGGCGACGAGAAGCTGCTGCACGATCGAGAGCATCTCGTTCATCTCGAGCGGCCGCTTCGTGCCCTCGTCGGTGTCGATGCGGGCCTGCCCGAGGTCGGACATCAGATCGCCCACGGGGTTCGCCCTGCGGTCTTCGAGCTGCGCGGCGAAGTACTGCTGGAACTCGAGAATGCCGTACTGCGCCTCGATGCGGCGCTCGTCCGTGATGACGGCCCCGATCGACGCGATGGAGTCGTCGGACCAGCGCTTGAAGTCCGCCATCTTCTCGGTGGGGACGTTCAGCACGTGGGCGATGGCCTCGATCGGCAGCGGCACGCCGAAGCGCTCGACGAACTCGATGTGGCCCTCGTCGATCCATCCGTCGATCAACCGGTCGACGATGATCTCGATCGGCTCGCGCAGGGCCGCGATGGGGCGCGGCGTGAAGTACGGGGCAACCGTGCCGCGATAGCGGGTGTGCCACGGCGGGTCGATGGTGAGCATCGTGCCGACCGGTGGCCAGCCCTGGCGGATGATCTCCTTCAGCTTGTCGACGACGGGGCCCTTCGGCATCTCACCGGTCACGAAGTTGTTCGAGAACGTGGCGGTGTCCCGCAGGATCGGCACCACCAGGTCGTGGCGGGTGACGAGATAGATGTCGGTGCCCGGCACATGGAACACCGGCACCTCGTCGCGCATGGCCGCGTAGTACTGGTGTGGGCACTGCTGCACCTCGGCGTCGAAGGGGTTGAAGCCCTCCAGGGTGATCTCCGACATCAGGGCGTCTCCACGAGCTCGAGGTAGGCGTGATGGAAGTGCACGTAGCTCACGTCGCCGGTGTCCGGGAAGGCCTCCGGCGCCATCGCCTTCACCTTGGCCTTGTCCGGTGCGCCGAGGCGGAAGTGCGAGTACCCGACCTGGGCGAACACGTCGTCGGTCCAGCGGGGCTCGATGCGGCCACCGGTCTTGGGCGTGAGCAGCCCGATGGTGACCGGCGGATCCTGGCGGACGAGCAGGACTGCGTCACCGAGGCCGTGGAAGTCGACCCCGCGCTCGGCCACCTGCAGGCCGAAGTGCTCGTCGTAGTCCTTCTCGATCACGTCCGCTTCGCCAGGATCGGTCCAGATGAAGATGGCGTGGTTGTCGACGGGGTCGTCGCTCGACGGCACCAGCTCGTACACCTGGTGGTCGGGACCCCGGAACAGCACAGCGATGCCGTCGTCGTGCAGCAGCTCCACCAAGCCTTCGGCCTCCCATGCCCCCCACACCGCGCGGGGGTCGGGGTGCGGGAGGCGGAAGACGGTGTCGGCCACCCGGGGTGCCCCCGGGTCTGGTGCGAAGGTGGACGTGTACGACGTGAACGTGTCCTTCTCGACGTAGTCGACGTCGCTGCGCTCACCGCGGCGGTAGATGTACTGGCGGCCCACACCGGGGTACATGTTCGTGATCAGGAGCTCCATGCCGAACAGCTGGAGGAAGCGGTCCGTCCGCGCGAGCGACCCGGTGAACGGCACGTCGATCTGGACGGCGCCGTCGGGCGGCACGTCCTCGGGAAGGGTGGTGCCGAAGTGGGCGATGCTGGGCGTGGCCATGAGCTGGTTCCCCCTCGTGGGTCAGACGCCGGCTTCGGCGAGGAGCATACGGGTGCTGTCAGCGAGGCGGCGAGCCACATCCGACGCGGGCAGGAGGTCGAGATCGTCGTCGATCACCTCGACCGAGAGCGGTACGGCGGCGGGCAGCTTCTGGAGGAAGGTGATGAGGTCGAACTCGCCGTCGCCCGGCACCTCGCGGTAGTGCAGGCAGTCGTTCAGGTAGTCCGGATCGACCGGGACCATCGGCCCGTCGTCGAACTGGACGACCACCACCCGCTCGGGCGGGATGTCGTCGAGCTGGCCGATGCCGGTACCCCGGAACACATGCCACGAGTCGACGCAGAGCCCGCCGTTGTCCGGGTTCCCGGCCGCCGCGATGATGGCGAGGGCGTCCGGTGCGTCCTTCACTGCGGTGAACGGAAGGAACTCCCAGGCGAGCCGGGCGCCGAAGGGAGCAGCCCGCTCGCACAGCGTGGCGAACCGCTCGCCGGCGGCTTCGACCGGCACCTCACCCTCGAACGGTGCGATCACCTGGACGTGGGTCGGCCGGAAGGCTTCGACCATCTCGAACACGTCATCGACTCGGTCGTCGCCGAAGATGCGGAGCGCCTCCACCTCCAGCAGGCGGATGCCGTGGTCGTCGAGGACGCGTTGCATGGCGTCGATCGACCAGCCGTCGCGCACCATCGCTCGGAACCAGCCGACGTTCAGCCCGATCCCGTCGAAGCCCGCTTGGGCGGCCGCCGCCACGCGCTCGTCGAACCCGGCGTTGCGGAGGCTGAAGTGGCTGAGGATCAAGGTCCGCCTGTGATCTGACGCGACATCATCGGTCATGTGGAGGTCACCTCGCCTCAGATGGCTCGGGAGCGCGTCCCGGGGTGCGGCCGATCATGTCGAACTCGCGGTCGACGCCCTCGGCGCCACTGACCTTGATGCACCGGAAGCTGAACCGCCACCCGACG
>CAZTVJ010000571.1:0-10240 GCA_964616935.1 uncultured Acidimicrobiales bacterium
GGCCCTCGAGGACCTGGATGTCCTTGGCGGCGTACCCGGCGTTCGACGAGGGCTCGGAGACCCCGCCGAGGGGGGGTGCTGACTGCGACAAGGCGCGACCTTCCTACAGGGTCGTTCGGCGTGGGCGGCTCCAGCGCGATCTGGCCTGAAACACCAGGTCAGAGGGCTGAACCACGATGTGACCAGTGTACCAGAGGGGTGCCACACAATTGGTCCATCGACGCCGTTTCACGAGCGTGTTCGAGCATGCCGAGCGGGGGCGTCAACGTGGCCGTACGCGGACCTCGAAGGACTGCACCTGGTAGCCGCCGGCCACGGTTGCGAGGCGCTCTCGTAGGGTGGCCTCGAGGAACCGCAGCTGGGTGGCCCAGCCGGGCTCGTCCACCTCCACGACGAGGCGGCCCTCGTCGAGCGATACCGGCCGGGCGTGGGCCGCGACCTGCGGGCCGACCGCCTCGTCCCATCCCGCGAAGACCCCTGCGACGGCTCGAGAGCTCGGGCCCTTCAGCGAACGCACGACGGCATCGAGGCTGTCGGCCAAGCGCACCGGATCGTCGTCGGAGGTCACGACGTCGTGTCCTCGGGCTGCGGGTCGCGGGCGTCGTTCACAACACTGCCGCCACGGACGCGGACGAAGCGGTCCGGCCGTGCCGCCGCCGGCAACGGACCCGCAGTGGTGATGACGACCTGGCCGGGTGGGAGGTGAGCGAGCAAGGCCGCAGCCCGGTCCGGGTCCAGCTCGGAGAGCACGTCGTCGAGCAGGAGGACCGGGGGATCGCCGACCCGGTCGGCGACCGCGTGATGGGATCCGAGACGCAGCGCCAGCGCCAAGGAGCGCTGCTCACCCTGCGAGGCGTGGGTGCGAGCGGGAAGGCCGTGCAGCTCGATCTCCAGATCGTCTCGGTGGGGGCCCACCGAGGTGACCGCACGCCGGACATCGTCGATGCGGCTGGCGGCGAGCGCCTCGCCCAGCCCGGTTCGTCGCCACGCCGGGTCGTAGGTGAGGCGCACCGCGGCCGGGGCGCCCGACAGCTGCTCGTAGGCCTTCCCGACGACGGGTTCGAGGTCCGCGACGACGCCAGCGCGCAAGCGACCGAGCGCCTCACCGGCCTCGGCGAGCTTGGCGTCCCACACGTCGAGGGTGAAGCCCACGTCGTCGCTGAGACGGCCGCCGGCCTGCTTGAGCAGCGTCGTGCGCTGGCGCAGGATGCGTTCGACATCACGCCGCAACCGGTCGTGGTTGGGTTGCAACGACACGACGACATCGTCGAGGAATCGGCGTCGCTCGGCCGGGCCACCCTTCACCAGCACCAGGTCGTCCGGGGCGAAGACGGTGACACGCACGGCTCCCAACAGGTCTCGACTGCGGACCATCCGCTGGCGGTTCACGAAGACCCGCGTGCGCCCACCGGCGATCTCGGCCTCGATGAGGAGCTCTCGGCCGTCGCCGTGCACCACCTCGGCCCGCACGACCGCGCTCGTCGACCCTTGGCGCACGAGGGCGTCCGTCGGCACGCCACGGAAGCTCTCGACCAAGGCCAGGAACGCCAGTGCCTCCACCAGGTTCGTCTTGCCCTGGCCGTTGTCGCCGACGACCGCGGTCAGGCCGGGCCCGAGGACGACGTCGGCGGCCTCGTAGTTCCGAAAGCCGGTGAGCCACAGCCGCCGGACGATCACGGCCTAGGGCAGGCGGACGGGCATGAGCAGGTAGAGGTACCCGGCCTGCTCGGTGGAGCGGATGAGCGCCGGCTTCATGGCATCGAGGGTCTCGATCACGACGTCGTCACCGACAACGGCCTCGACGCCATCGGCCAGGAACTCCGGGTTGAACGCGATGGTGAGCTCGTTGCCGTCCAGCTTGGCGTCGAGGGACTCCACCGCGTTGCCGCGGTCGGTGTCCGTGGAGGACAGCTCGACCTCGCCCGAGCGCAGGCTGAGCCGGATGCTGGCCGAGTTGGAGCCGCCGGAGGGCAGGAGCAGCTTCGTCCTGCGGATGGCGTCGAGAAGGGGCTCGCGTCCCACCGTGACGTGGTTCGGGTAGCCGGACGGCACCAGCTGTCGGTAGGCGGGGAACTGGCCTTCGATGAGACGCGTCGTCAGGCGAACGGAGCCGGTGTGGAACGTCGCATCCCGCTCGCCGAAGCCCACGAGCACGTCGTCACCGGGATGGAGCACCCTGATCAGCTCGCTGAAGGCGCGCGACGGCACCAGGACCTGCTGGCCGACGTCGAGCACGGACGTGCCGGCCAGGTCACGCATGGCCAACCGGTAGGAGTCGGTGGCGACCAGCCGCAGCAGCCCGTCCTCCTCAGCGGTGAGCAGGACGCCCGTGAGCACGGGGCGGTTGGCCTCCCGGCTGGCCGCGCCGACCACCTGGCGCACCGCATCCCCGAACAGATCGCCGGGTAGCCGCGCTCCCTCGGGCACCGGCGCCACGAGGACCGGGAAGTCTTCGGGAGCCCGGGTGCGCACGGTGAAGTTCGATCGCCCCGAGCTGATCCGGGCCTCCTCGCCGTCGGCGGCGACGTCGACCGCGCCAACCTCGAGCGACCGCACGATGTCCGTCGTGAGTCGAGCCGGGGCGACGAGCACCCCGTCCTCGTCGCCGGCCACCGTCGTCTCGACATGGATGGTGAGCTCGTCGTCGGTGCCGGTGATGGCGAGCTGGTCGCCATGGAGCTGAAGGCGCACGTTGCTGAGCAGCGGGTCGTTGCGCGTGGTGGCGGCCCGACCTGCGGTGGACAGTGCGTCGGCGAGTACGTCACGCTCGCATCGGAACCTCACGTCGGGTCCTTCCCCTCATTGGCTCGTGCTGATCCTGATAACAGTGATAAGGCCTGTGGATTGGGGATGAACCCCCGTGTGGCCTGCTCACGGTACGTGCGCGATGCGCGGCCGTTGTCCACAGCCTCCCACAGCCGGACGGGTGCAGCGGCGATCACCGGTGGACAACCTGCCGATGTCCACCGTTCACCGGCTGTTACCCACAACGTTGCCCACGCCGTGCTCACGGGCCGGCCTTGACCCGCTGGCTGAGCTCGGTGACCTGGTCGTAGACCTGGGCCCGCTCCTTCATGAGACGCCCGATCTTGTCGACCGCGTGGATGACCGTGGTGTGGTCCCGACCGCCGAACTCCCGGGCGATGGCCGGGTACGACAGGTCGGTCACATCACGCATCACGTACATGCCGATCTGGCGGGCGGTGACCAAGGGGCGCTGACGGCTCTTGCCTTTGAGGGCTTCGACGGTGAAACCGAAGTAGGTAGCGAACACGTCGAGCATGCGGTCCGGGGTGAGGGGGCGCTGCGGTGAGCCCGAGAGCAGGTCCACGAGTAGCCGCTCCGCCATCTCCGGTGAGACGGGCACCCGGTTCAGGCTGGCGTACGCCGAGACACGGATGAGCGCCCCTTCGAGCTCACGGATGTTGTTGGTGATGCGGGTGGCGATGAACTCGAGCACCTCGGCCTGCACCGGGCTGTGGTCACGCTCGGCCTTGTTGCGCAGGATGGCGAGGCGGGTCTCGAGATCCGGCGGCTGGATGTCGGTGATGAGCCCCCACTTGAACCGCCCGCGCAGGCGGTCCTCGAGGGTCGGGATGGCGTCGGGCATGCGATCGGAGGAGATGACGATCTGCTTGTTGGCACCGTGCAGGGAGTTGAACGTGTGGAAGAACTCCTCCTGGAGCCCCTCCTTGCCTTCCATGAACTGGATGTCGTCCACGAGCAGGACATCGACGTCGCGGTAGCGCCGCTTGAACATGGCGGTCGAGTTGGTGCGGATGGCGTCCACGTACTCGTTGAGGAACGTCTCGGTGGATACGTAGCGCACGGAGTGATGGGCGTAGTTCTGCTCGACGTAGTGCCCGATGGCGTGGAGCAGGTGGGTCTTGCCCAGGCCGGCCGCTCCGTAGATGAACAGCGGGTTGTACGAGCGCGCCGGCGTCTCGGCCACCCGGAGCGCAGCGGCCAAGGCGAACTGGTTGGACGCCCCCTTCACGAAGGTCTCGAAGGTGTAGCTGGTCTTCAGGCCCGCGCCGGGCGCGGCCCGCAGCGGTGCCACGGGTTCCGGCGTGACGGCCACCGTGACGTCGCTCCCTGAGGGAGCGAAGAGCCCGTCCTCGCGCTGCTCGGGCTGGACCAGCAGCGCAACGTGGAGGTCGGCGCGACCGAGCTCGGCCAGGGCGTCGGTGACGAGCGCGAGGTAGCGGCCCTCGACGCGCTCACGCACCTGGGCGCTGGGCACGCTCAGCGTCAGCTGCACGGCGTCCACCGTGAGGGCACGGACATCCTGGAACGTCGAGAGCCACACCGCTTCGGACACTTGGGCCCTCAGCAGTTTTGCCGTATCCGTCCACAGGTGTGCGGCGCCGTTCACCTGCTGTTCCAACTTTTGTTCGCGCGAGGCGTCCACAGCCACATCCACACTCTGTGGACAACACATGGGCCGAATGACCCAGATGGAGCCCAGGGGATCGTGAGCCCGGCACGCTAGCACCCAAATTCGGGGTCATGGCAAGGCTGTTGGATGCTTTTCGACTCTTTCCACGCTCCGCGCGCAAGAACGCTGCCTGTGGGCGGAGGGGGGCGCCCTCCTTGCCGGGTCATGGGTCAAGCCGGTAGCCTGGCAGGGCACAACGGGCGCGCCGGTTTGGCCGGGGCGCCTCGTTGCACGTTCTTTGTGGGTCCGCCCGCCCTTCGAGGGCCGGCCCAACCCGGTCGAGGAGGCATGGGTGAAGCGTACGTACCAACCCAACAACCGGCGGCGCTCGAAGCGCCACGGGTTCCGCCATCGCATGAGCACCCGTGCGGGCCGCGCCATCTTGAAGTCTCGCCGGGCGAAGGGCCGGCTGCGGCTGTCGGCCTGACCGGTCGGATACGGGAGCGTGCGGTGTTCCAGCGCTTCCGGTCCGAGGGTCGGCGCTTCCGGCACGGCATCGTGTGGTGCACCGTGGTCGATGATCCTGCTGCGACACCCCCGCGGGTGGCGTATGCCGTCGGTCGCCCCGTCGGCGGCGCGGTCGTGCGCAACCGTGTCCGGCGCCGGTTGCGAGCCGTCATGGCCGAGGAGGCCAGGGCCGGCGGACTGCCACCCGGGTACTACCTGGTGGGGGTTCGCCCGGACGCAGGCCAGGCCACCTTTGCAGCCATCGGGGCCGATGTGCGCGACACGGTCCGCCAGATCCACGAGGCCCGGCGTGGCTGACGCCCTGGCCCCCCACGCCCACGACCAGCTCGCCCACCCGGCGGCCCACACGGTCGGTGCCCCACGGGGCGCGGCGAGGCCGCTCGTGGCCATGATCCACTGGTACCAGGTCGTGCGGGCGGGGCGCCCGTCACCGTGTCGCTACTGGCCGTCTTGCTCCGCCTACGCCGTCGAGGCCCTCGAGGTCCACGGTGCCGTCAAGGGCTCCGGCCTGGCGATGTGGCGCTTGGCCCGGTGCAACCCGTTCGCCGGTCACGGGGTGGACCCGGTACCCGAGAAGACGAAGAAGAAGGCATCTCGACGTGTTTGACCTGTTCGCAACGATCCTCGCGTGGTTCTATGCCCTCACCAGCAATTATGCACTGGCCATCGCCCTGCTCACGCTCTGCGTCATGGTGGTGCTCACCCCGCTGACGCTCAAGGGCACCAAGAGCATGCTCCAGCTGCAGAAGCTGCAGCCCGACATCAAGCGCCTCCAGGCCGAGCACAAGGGCGATCGCCAGAAGCTCAACGAAGAGATGATGGGGCTCTACAAGGAGAACCGCATCAACCCGCTGTCGGGTTGCCTGCCCCTCCTGCTGCAAGCGCCGGTGTTCTTCATCCTCTACCGGGTCCTGGCCGGTCTCACGAGGACCTGTCCGCCCGATGGCGAGATCGGCGGCACGACCTGCGCATCCGTCGGGTCGTCGGTCGGCACGTTCTTCCCCGACTACATCAAGCAGTCCAGCAAGATGTTCCAGAGCCTCGTCGGCCAGACCGAGATGGTGTCGTTCGGGCTGAACCTGGCCGAGCCGGCCACGCAGGAGCTCTCCGAGAGCTTCATCCAGGGCCTCCCCTACCTCATCCTCGTGCTCCTGGTGGCGGTGCTCAGCTACTACCAGCAGCGCCAGGTGTCCTCGCGCATGAAGGACAACGTCAACCCCCAACAGCAGATGATCATGAAGATCATCCCGGTGTTCTTCGCCGTCATCTCCCTGACGCTGCCCGCCGGACTCATCGTGTACTTCCTCACCTCGAGCCTCTACCGCATCGCGCAGCAGTCGTACATCACACGGCGGTTCTACCGGAACCAGGAAGCCTCGGGTGGTGACGAGGGCGGCAACGGCGCCAAGAAGGGCAAGCCGGCACCGAAGCCGGCACCGGCGTCCAGCTCGAAGCCCAAGCCGACGACGAAGCCCGCTGCGAAGGGCGCGGGCGGCTCCAGGTCGACTCCCCCCGCCAAGACGGGCGGTGCCGCGTCGGATCGACCGGCTCCAAGCCGACCCGCGCCCCGGCCGAGGACGCCGACCCGACCGACCCCCAAGAAGAAGTAGCGGAGGCTCTGATGGAGTGGGTGGAAACGACCGGTCGTACGGTCGACGAAGCGAAGGATCTCGCACTCGACCGGCTCGGTGTCGACGAGGCGGATGCCGAGTTCGAGGTCGTCGAGGAGCCCAGGCCGGGGCTCTTCGGACGCATGCGCGGTGAGGCACGGGTGCGGGCGCGGGTGCGTCCAACCCAGCCCCGTCCCAAGGTCGAGCGGCGCGAGCGCCGCCGCCGCGAGGGCACGGCGAAGCCCGAGACTGCGGCCGCCGTGCTGAAGCCGACGAACGGGGAGGACGACGTGAGCGACGAGCGACCGAAGGAACCAGCGATGGTGCGTGCAGACGGTCCGCGACCTGACCACGGTCAGGCCGCATCGGACTACCTGCTCGGTCTGGCCGAGGCACTCGGCGTGGCGGCCGAGGCCGAGGTGGTGACGCTCGGCGACGATGACCTGGAGGTTCGTCTCCACGGCGACGACCTCGGGCTCCTGATCGGCCCTCGGGGCCAGACGCTCCAGGCGGTGCAGGACCTCACCCGCATCTCGGTGCAGCGCCACGAGGAAGACCGGCAATCCCGCCTTCGCATCGACATCGGCGGCTACCGAGAACGCCGCCGGGAAGCCTTGGCTCGCTTCACCGACCAGGTCGTTGGCCAGGTGATCGCCTCGGGCGAGGCCAAGGCCCTCGAGCCGATGTCGGCCGCTGACCGCAAGGTGGTGCACGATGTCGCTGGCTCGCTGGAGGGCGTCACGACGCGCTCCGAGGGCGAGGATCCCTTCCGCCGGGTCGTCATCATGCCGGTGGATGCCTGAGCCGCAGGCCGACATGCTCCGGGCCGTCTTCGACGATGCCGCCCGGTTGGGTTTCCTCGGTCCCGGTGACGTCGGGCGAGCCATGGAACACGCGAGGGGCTTCGTCACGGCGCTGCGTACGGCTCGGCGCGTGATCGACCTCGGCAGTGGCGCCGGGCTCCCGGGCCTGGTCCTGGCTGTGGATCTCCCCGATCTGGACGTGGTGCTGGTTGATGCGAGCGAGCGCCGTGCGGACGTGCTCCGGCGCGCGGTCGGCCGCCTGGGCCTGCGGTCTCGCGTGGCGGTGGAATGCCGTCGCGCCGAGGCCCTCGGTCGCCTCCCCGCCTTTCGCGGTCGATTCGACGCCGCGGTCGCGCGAGGGTTCGGCCCTCCGGCGGCGGTCGCAGAGTGCGCGGCGCCCCTGCTCCGACTCGGTGGCCAGCTCCTCGTGAGCGAGCCGCCGGTGGCGGACGAGCGGCGGTGGCCGGCCGATGGCGTCGCGCTGCTGGGGCTTCGCCGCGACGAGCTGGCGATCGGGACGTTCGCCTCGTTCACCCTCCAGACGCCGTGCCCAGATCGCTACCCGCGTCGCTCCGTGCGCCAGCCGCTGTTCTGACCAGCACGGTCGTCGGAGCGGCCGACGGCGCCGTTGGTTCAGCGCCGTCATCAGGGTCCCGATCGTCGGTGCACGTTCCACGTGGAACGATGGGTCGGTCTCGGGCGGTGTTCCACGTGGAACCACCATGCGTGAACCGGGGAGCCGTCGATCGGTAGGATGCGGCCCGCCGAGCCACCGCGGCTCATTCCGTGCACTTGGGAGGAAGAAGCCTCGATGACGCTCCCTGGCCGTGAACCGCCCGACGATGGCGGTGATGTTCCTACGGGGCCTCGCCCGCTTCCCCGGATCCTGGCTGTCGCGAACCAGAAGGGTGGCGTCGGGAAGACCACGACGGCCGTCAACCTGGGCGCGTCCTTGGCCGACCTCGGCTACCGGACCCTGGTGGTCGACCTCGACCCCCAGGGCAACGCCAGCACGGGTCTCGGTATCGACATCCGGAACCTGGACGCCACGATGTACGATGTCGTCCTCCACGACGTCCCCCTCGAGGATGTGGTCGAGCCGACGGCCGTGCGAAGCCTGTTCGTTGCTCCGGCCAGCCTGGACCTCGCCGGCGCAGAGATCGAGCTTGTCCCCGCGTTCAGCCGGGAGCTGCGCCTGAAGCGAGCGCTCGAGGCGGCCATCGATGACTACGACTTCGTGCTCATCGACTGCCCACCATCGCTCGGACTCCTGACCGTCAACGGGATGACGGCGGCGCACGAGGTGCTGGTGCCGATCCAATGCGAGTACTACGCGCTCGAAGGCCTCGGCCAGCTGCTGCGCAACATCGAGCTCGTCCGCAAGGGCCTCAACCCGACACTTGAGGTCACGACGATCATCCTGGTCATGTACGACGCCCGGACCAAGCTGGCCGACCAGGTTGTCCAGGAGGTCCGCGCTCACTTCGGCGACAAGGTCTGCCGGACTGTCGTACCTCGCACCGTCCGGCTTTCCGAGGCACCGTCGTTCGGCCAACCGATCCTGGCCTTCGATCCCACGTCCAGAGGCGCCATCGCCTACCGGGAGCTGGCCAAGGAGGTGAGTGGTGGCGCGCCGCAGCGGGCTCGGTAGAGGGTTGGGTGCGCTCATCCCCCTCGACGGCGCCAGCAACCTGGGCGCCGTGCTGCAGGAGATCCCGGTGGGCAGCATCGAGCCGAACCCGCACCAGCCCCGCTCCAGCTTCGACGAGGAGGCGCTTGCAGAGCTGACCGCGTCCATCCTCGAGGTCGGCGTGCTCCAGCCGGTCCTGGTCCGCCCGTTGCCTGAACCCGGCCGATTCCAGCTGATCGCTGGAGAGCGCCGGTGGCGTGCCAGCCATCGTGCGGGGCTGGCGACGCTCCCGGCGATCGTGCGCGACAGTGACGACCTGGCCGCCGCCGAGCAGGCGCTGATCGAGAACCTGCACCGTCAGGATCTTCTCCCGCTCGACGAGGCGGCAGGGTATCGCCAGCTCATCGATGACTTCGGGCTCACCCATGAGGACGTGGCCCAGCGGGTTGGCAAGAGCCGAGTCACGGTCACCAACACGCTGCGCCTGCTCCAGCTGCCGCCGTCGATCCAACATCTCTTGGCTGACGGGCGGCTGACGGCCGGGCACGCCCGCGCCCTGCTCGGCACCGACGACCGGGCCTTCCAGGAGGCCACAGCTCGTCAAGCGGCGGCGGAAGGGTGGTCCGTCCGTGTCGTCGAGGAGGCGGTTCGCCAACGCGCCGGCGAACCGCCCGACGAGGCGCTGGCGCAGGATGCCGTCGCCCGCCCGACCCGGTTGCGTCCCCCTGGCCTGCTGGAGCTGGAGGACCTGTTGTCGGATTACTTGGACACGCGGGTTCGGGTGAGCATGGGTTCGAAGCGGGGCAAGGTGGTGGTCGAGTTCGCCACCCTGGAGGATCTCGAGCGCATCTACCGCCTGGTCACCGACCCGGCACCGGAGGAGTAACGGTCGACCAAGGCTCCAACGTGGCGATGGTCACGTTGGACGAGAGGTCACGGTTGCACACAGGGTCCTGTGAGGAGTGGGGACAAACCCTCCATGGATGCCGCGACGACGTGTGGATGCCCGGCGCAACCCTCAGGTACGTGGTGTCGCCACCCAAGTACCCACGGCAAAGGCGACAGCCGTGGCCAACCGCGGTGACAAGGCCGTCACCGTCGTCACGGGGCCCAGTGCACAGAGCACGGCCGGCATCCGCGTCTCGCGCAGCACCGGGAGACGCATGCCCCTCGGATGCAGGTCGAGGGTGGGCAACAGCGGCCCGAGCTGGCTTTGCAGCAGCTCGCCGAGTCGTCGCCCGCCGCGGGATTCGAAGCCGGTGACGGCGTAGTAGGCGACGCTGCTGGGACC
>CAZTVJ010000572.1:0-4451 GCA_964616935.1 uncultured Acidimicrobiales bacterium
CCACCCCCGGGGTCCCCTTCGATCCGGTGCAGCCGACCGAGGTCGTCGGCGTGCCGGTGGCCGCCGAGGCGTTCGCGCCGGAGGTGCTCGCCGACCTCGGTCGTCAGCATGCGCTGGTCGTCGGGCCGGGGCTGGGTCGGCGAGACGGGACGCTGGCGGCAGTGCGGGAGCTGGTCGCTGCGGCCCCCATCCCGCTGCTGCTCGACGGCGACGGCCTCGCTGCGTTCGCCGGCTCCCCCGAGCTGCTACGGGCGCGCTCGGCTCCCACGGTGCTCACCCCGCACGACGGCGAGTACCGGCTGCTCACGGGGGCGCCGCCTGGCCCCGACCGGCTGGCCGCAGCGCGCCAGCTGGCCGCCGTCGCCGGAGCGGTTGTGCTGTTGAAGGGCTCCGCCACGGTCGTTGCCGGGCCCGACGGCCGGGTGCTCGTGGTCACCGCAGGCGACGCGCGGCTGGCCACGGCGGGCACGGGCGACGTGCTCGCGGGGATCGTGGGAGCACTGCTCGCGCAAGGCGTCGGACCGCTGGAGGCGGCAGCCCTCGGAGCGTGGGTCCACGGTGCGGCAGGACAGCTCGGCCCGGGGCAGGGTCTCGTCGCCGGTGATCTGCCCGACCTCGTGCCCGACGTGCTCGCCGCGTTGTGAGCGCGCCAGAGCGGTCCGACGCGCGGCGCGATGCCCCTCGCCATCCCGCGCATGATCGGTGGGCTTGGGTCGAGGTCGACCTGACGGCCATCCAGCACAACGCGGCCTGGCTGCGGCGTACGGTCGCCCCGGCGGAGGTGTGGGCCGTCGTCAAGGCCGATGGCTACGGCCACGGGGCGCTGCCCGTCGCCCAGGCGGCGCTTGGGGGTGGCGCCACCGGTCTTGGCGTCGCCTTGGTGCACGAGGGAGCGGCACTGCGGGCCGGCGGCCTCGACGCGCCGGTGCTGCTGCTCTCCCAGCCTCCGCTCGCCGAGATGGATGACGTCGTGGCGCTCCGGTTGCGGCCGACGGTGGACACGCCGGCGGGCATCGACGCCGCCGCTGCGGCCGCCGGCCGGGTCGGTGGCGAACCACTGGCCGTCCACCTGAAGCTGGACACCGGCATGCACCGGGTCGGCGCCGATCCCCGCGAGGCCGTGGCCCTGGCTCAGCGCATCCTCGGCCACCGCGCCCTTCGACTCGACGGCGTCTTCACGCACCTCGCTGTGGCCGACGACCCGGCCCACCGGGCGACGGCCGAGCAGCTCGGCCGGTTCGACGCCGCATTGGCGCAGCTTCGCGGTCACGGGATCGAGCCGCCCCTCGTTCACGCCGCCAACTCCGCCGGCGCCATCCTTCGTCCGGACGCGCGCCGATCCCTGGTCAGGACGGGCATCGCGCTCTACGGCATCCCTCCCGCACCGTCCATGGCCGCGGTCTCGGCACCCCTTCGCCCCGCGCTCGCGCTGAAGGCCCGGGTCAGCCACGTGAAGGTGGTCCACAAGGGTGAGGGCGTCTCCTACGGGCTGCGCCACACGTTCGAGCGGGACACCGTCGTTGCCACCCTGCCGCTCGGCTACGCCGACGGCGTTCCCCGCCGGTTGTTCGGGACCGGGGGTGAGGTGCTGGTCGGGGGCAGCCGGCGTCCGATCGTGGGCGTCGTCACCATGGACCAGCTGATGGTGGACTGTGGCCCGACGTCGAGCGTCGGCGTCGGCGACGAGGTGGTGCTCATCGGTGAGCAGGGTGGCGAGCGGATCACGCCCGACGAGTGGGCGCAACGGCTCGGCACCATCAGCTACGAGATCGTCTGTGGCATCAGCGGGCGCGTGCCCCGGCGGTTGTCCGGCCGAGCGTCAGCGAGTGCGCCCACCGGTGTGTCCAGAGGTCCATCAGAGGGCGGCCGATAGCATCTCCAGGCGTGCCCAGCCCCCTCCAGCAGCTCGCCGTGGAGGCATCCACCTGCGTGCGTTGCCGGCTGGCCGAGGGTCGCACGCAGGTGGTGTTCGGCACAGGGGATGGCGCGGCCAAGCTCATGTTCATCGGCGAGGGTCCCGGCGCCGAGGAGGATCGCCAGGGGGTGCCCTTCGTCGGCCGCAGCGGGCAGCTGCTCGACCGGCTGATGCTCGAAGAGATCGGCATCACCCGGGACCGCTGCTACATCGCCAACGTGGTGAAGTGCCGCCCCCCCGACAACCGCGACCCCAAGCCCGACGAGATCGAGGCGTGCCGCCCGTACCTCAGCCAGCAGCTCGACCTCATCCGACCGGCGGTCGTGGTGACGCTCGGTCGGTTCGCGGCACAGTGGCTGCTCGAGACCACAGAGGGCATCACCAAGCTCCGAGGGCGGTCGTACCCGTTCGCTCATGGCGTGCTGATCCCCACCTTGCACCCGGCCGCCGCCCTGCGGGGTGGCGGCGAGCCACTCGCTCAGATGCGGGCCGACTTCGTCCGGGCCAAGCTGGCCCTCGCCCAGGCCCGGCCGGCGTGACGTCGACGGTGGCGCTCGCGCTCTGCACGCGATCGGTCGAGGCCACCCGCTCGGTCGGCGAAGCGTTGGCTCCCCTGGCCCACGCCGGCGACCTCGTCGTCTTGGAAGGAGAGCTCGGCGCGGGCAAGACCGCCTTCACGCAGGGCTTCGCCCGGGGCCTCGGCGTCGAGGGCCCGGTCACCAGCCCGACGTTCACGCTGGTCCACGAGCATCGGGGCCGGATGCTCCTGCACCACCTCGACGTCTACCGCTTGGAACGGCTTGCCGAGCTGGCCGACCTTGGCCTCGCCGAGCTGCTCGACGACGGCGGTGTGACACTGATCGAGTGGGGTGACGCCGTCGTTTCGGCGCTCCCGTCCGACCATCTCGAGGTGCGGATCACCTTCGGCGATGCCGACGACGACCGGAACCTGCGCCTGCGCGCCGCCGGGCCCCGGTGGAGCGCGCGCTGGCTCGCCATCGCCGCCGCCGTGGAGCCGTGGCGATGCTGATCCTGGGGATCGAGTCCGCCACCGGTCGTGTCGGGTGCGCACTTGGCGGCCATGAGGGTGTCCTCGGGTTGTTCGAGTCCACGCGTGGCCGCCGCCACGCCGAGACGCTGGCGCCGGCGATCGACTTCCTGACCCGCACCACCGAGACGCCGCTCGACGAGGTGAGCGTCGTCGCCGTCGACGTGGGCCCCGGCCTGTTCACGGGCCTGCGAGTCGGTCTGGCGACGGCGAAGGCGATCGCCCATGCGCTGCGGGTGCCCATGATCGGCATCTCGAGCCTGGACCTGCTGGCCTTCCCGCTGCGCCACGCCAGCCGCACGATCGTGACGGTGATCGACGCGAAGCGGGGCGAGCTCTTCTACGCCTTCTACCGCCAGGTGCCCGGAGGGGTGCAACGCACCAGCGAGCTCCAGCTCGGTCACCCCGGCGACCTGCTCGCGGACCTGGTGGCCACCAACGAGGAATACCTGCTGGTGGGTGATGGGGCGCTTCGCTACCGCGACCAGCTCAGCGATCACGGCGGGCTGGAGTTCGCCGACGAGTGGCTGGCCCACCCGTCGGCCGCACCACTGGTGCAGCTGGCGCACGCCCGGGCCCTGCGGGAGGACTGGGTGAACCCGTGGGAGCTGGAGCCCATCTACCTCCGCCGGCCGGACGCCGTCATCAACTGGGCCTCGCGGGGGCGTCCGTGAGTGCCCTGCGCGCCTCGCCGCCGCCTGACCCGTATCGGCTGCACGTGCGGATCAGCCCGTTGAAGCGCCGTCACCTCCGCCAGGTCATGCGCATCGAGCAGCAGGTGTACCCCCGACCGTGGTCGCTCGGTGTCTTCGCCAGCGAGCTCGGGCACCGCGACGGCAGCCGCTGCTACGTCGTCGCCCGGGCCGGGAGCACCGTGGTGGGGTACGCCGGCCTCCTCCTCACCGACGGTGACGCCCACGTGACCAACGTGGCCGTCGACCCGGGCTGCCATCGCGGCAAGATCGGCAGCCGTCTCCTGCTCACCCTCGCCCGCCAGGCGAGGCTGGCCGGGGCCACCAGCATGACGCTCGAGGTCCGTGTCTCGAACGACGCCGCGCAGGCTCTCTATGCCTGCTTCGGCTTCGTGCCGGTCGGCGTGCGCAAGAAGTACTACGAGAACGTGGAGGACGCCATCGTCATGTGGGTCCACGACATCGACGGCGCCGAGTTTGCGGCGCGACTGCGAGATGTGGAGCGCGCCATCCCGGGGACGACGTCCTGGGAGGGCCTCGGATGACGCGCTCACTCGGAGAGGACACGATGGTGCTCGGCATCGAGACGTCGTGCGACGAGACCGCGGCCGCCGTGGTGATGGGCGGCCACGACGTGCTGTCGTCGGTGGTGTCGAGCCAGGTCGACCTGCACGCGCAGTTCGGGGGTGTGGTGCCGGAGATCGCCGGGCGCGCCCACCTGGAGCTGATCATGCCCGTGATCGCCCGCGCTGTCGTCGAGGCCGGTGTCGAGGACGAGCGGATCGATGCGGTGGCG
>CAZTVJ010000573.1:0-5424 GCA_964616935.1 uncultured Acidimicrobiales bacterium
CCGACATCGTCGAGCTCGGCCTGCCGACCGACACGCTCGCCGACGCGAGCGAGGTGGCGCTGCGCGAGCAGATCATCCGTCAGATCCGCACGCACCGGCCCTACGCGCTCGTCACGTTCGACCCGTACGGCCGGTACGCGGAGGACAACCAGGACCACTTGAAGGTGGCGGCGGCGGTCGACGAGGCCTTCTGGACGTCTCAGTTCGACAAGCACCACCCTGAGCACCTTGGCGCCGGACTGGAGCCGCACGGCTGCTTCGAGCGCTGGTACTTCGCACGCGACGTGGTGGACGTCAGCGATGTGGTCGACGTCTCGGCCACCCTCGACCGCAAGGTGGAGGCCGCGTTGACCCACGACGCCATGCTGCGCAACTTCGTCAACCAGCTGCGGCTGCAGGCCGGCACCGGGGGCTGGGAGGTGCCACTGCTCGACGAGGCCCAGCACGGCGACCTGCGCCCGCTCATCGAGCCGCTGCTGCGCCGCGGTGCCGCCATCGTCGGCGAGCGGCACGGGGTGGACGCAGCCGAGGAGTTCCGGGTGGTCCGCTACGGCGGGCTCGGCGCGCTGCTCGACGCACACGGCCAGCGCCGTTCATGACGAGGGATCGCGCGTTCTCCGCGCTCATCTTCGACTTCGACGGGGTCGTGGTGGAGACCGAGGCACCGGAGTTCCTGGCGTGGCGGGAGGTGTTCGAGGAGCACGGCGCTTCACTCGGGCTCGACGAGTGGTCCGTGGCCATCGGCACCGTCGGTGCGCTGGATCCCCTCGCGCTGCTGGCCGGTCGGGCTCCCGCCGGCCTCGACGGGGTGGCCGCGTCGGCGTCCTATGGACACCGCTATCGCGAGCTCCTCGCCGCCACCACGGTCCAGCCGGGCGTGGTCGACGTGCTCGACGCTGCTGCGAGCCTGGGGCTGGGCGTCGCCATCGCCTCTAGCTCGCCGAGCTGGTGGATCACCGCTCACCTCGAGCGGCTGGGCTTGGCGGCTCGGTTCGACGTGATCGCCGGGTTCGACACCGTCGGCGTAGCGAAGCCCGCTCCCGACGCGTACCTCGCGGCAGCGCGACGCCTGGGCGTGGTACCCCACGAGGCCGTCGCCTTCGAGGACTCTCGCAACGGACTCCTGGCCGCGAAGGCCGCCAGGCTGACCTGCGTGGCCGTACCGACGGCCATGACCCGCCACCTCGACCTGTCCGAGGCCGACCTCGTGGTCGATTCGCTGGCCGCCATGCCCCTCGGGGTGTTGCTCGAACACCTCGCCGCGTCGTAGTCGTCAGGCTCGTGTCGTCAGGCTCAGGTCGTCAGCCGAGGTCGATGCCGAGGCGGTCGAGCAACCAGCCCACGGGAGCGTTGCCGACGACGGCCTTCAGGATCGACGCCGCGATGCCCGGCAGCGAGCCGCGCTCCTCCAGGTCGTCGATGGAGCGCACGAGGCCCGACCGCACCGCCTGCTCGACGGTGTCCTTGTCCCAGCGCACGTCGGTGAAGCCGCTGTTCGGATCGATGGAGAGCACCAGCTCCTCCCGGCTCACCTCCAGCTCGCAGGCGGCGCCGTTGAGCGCGCCGAGGGCGGCGTTCTGGGCGAAGCCGTCCAGGCCACCGACCGGGAAGGGGTCGGGCGCCGCCGTGCAGGGATCCGTGGCCACGTAGACACCCTGGTCCCACGAGTTCCGGGAGATCTCGGTCGCCACGACGGCACCGGCGCCGACCCCCAGCAGCACGAGGACACCGACGGCGGCGGTGCTGGTGCGGCGGCCACGGAGGCGGCCGGCCACCGCCAGCGTCGGGAGCAGGGCAGCCAGCGCCAGGCCGGCAGCGAGGAAGAAGGCCGGCCGGAAGGCCCGGGTGAGGGCGTCCTCGATGCCGCCGAGCAGGTCGTCACGAACCGTGGCCAGGCCCTCGTCGCCGTCCGCGCCCCGCGTCTCGAAGACCGCCTTCAGGTCGGGCACCTCCCCCACGGGCGTGTCGGCGATCTCGTTGCGCAGCTGCAGCGCAAGGGGCACCTTCTCGGTGATCGGGATGCGGCCGTCGAGCAACGTGGCTGTCCCGACGAGCACGGCCTGATCGGCGCCCTTCTCCAGGTTCGAGGCGAGGAGCGGGGCGAGCAGGACGAGCCCGAGCACGATGCCGGCGTGGCGGGCGGCCGTCGAGAGCGACCCGGCCCGCACGGGCTCGGCGGTCGGCGGGATGGCAACGGGACCGAGCACGCTGCCGACGAGGCCGAAGCCCATGCCGCAGCCGGCGAGTGCCGCCGCCGCGAACCAGGGCGCAGCGCCGGGCAGCAACCCGAGCCCGACCAGGCCGAGGGCGAGCAGCAGCGCGCCGCCGATGGCAGCCGGCACCGCGCCGAGGCGAGGGCCGAGGAAGCGAGCGCCGATCGTGCCGGCGGGCAGGGCGCTCACCACGAGCGCGCCGGCGATGGGTGTGAACTGCCAGACCTCCACGATGAGCAGCACGGAGAGGAACAGCGCGCCGACGAGCGCCGCGAACACCAAGATGAAGCCGAGGTTGGCGACGAGTGCGCCCCTGGCCCGCTCACCGCGCTCGGGAGCCCGCACCGATCGGGCGGCGGGCGAGAGCACCACGAGCAGCGCCGCAACGGCCACGGGCGCTTGGACGACGAAGATGGCCTGCCACTCGAACAGCTCGGTCAGCACACCGCCGAGGGCGGGCCCGAGCGCCGCGCCGACCGTGCCGGCCCACGCCCACCAGGCTCGCCCCGAGGCGTCCGAGCCTCGCAGCGCGCCCAGCAGGGGGAGCGAGCCGGCCAGCAGCAGAGCGGCGCCGACGCCCTGCACGCAGCGGGCGACGATGAGCACGTCGAACGTGCCGGCCATCGCAGCCCCGAGCGAGGCCACGGCGAACAGCACGAGACCGACGACCGTGAGCCCGAGCGGCTTGGCCCGACGCCCCAGCGCGACCACGGCCAGCGCCGCCAGGGTGACGACGATGGCGTAGGCGGTGAGCACCCACGACACCCCCACCACGGTCGTGTCGAACTCCCGGTACATGTCGGGCAGGGCGAGCACGACGATCGAGGCGTCGGCAAAGGCCAGGCCGACGGCCGCGACGAGCAGCACAGCCAGGAGGTTCGCCCTACTTCCCGTCTTGGAGGCACCAGCGCGTGCGGTCGCCGACGGAGGGGGCAGGGGTGCCGGAGGTGGCGGGATGGGTGAGGTGGATGTCATCGGGGCCTCAGGACGGTAAGCCGAACGCACGCACGTCGAACGCAGACGCCCGGCCCTCGGTTCCCGACCGAGTCACAGCATCGGTCGTCAGAGCGACCGATCTCGTGACTCGCTGGCCCCGGCGCCGGCCCTCATCGCCAGGCGAAGACGGGCTGCTCGTAGCCGGCGACCCGCTCGCTGACACCCTCGATGGCCACGCGGCGGAACTGCAGCAGGACGGCACCGGTCGGGGCGTGGATGAGGTCGCCACCGATCGGCAGCTGCACGACGGGCCGTTCGGACTCGGGGATGGTCACGAAGCGGGGGGAGTCGGGCCGGCAGAGCTCGCGAAAGGCGATGCGGTGCACCGACAGGACCTCGTGCGGGTTCGGCTGCATCTGCGGGTCAGCACCGCCCCACAGCACGAAGGGCGTGATGACGTAGCCCGAGCGCGTCGGATAATCGTCGAGTGCGCCGAGCACGCTCGACTCGGGGAGGTCGAGGCCGAGCTCTTCGTGCAGCTCGCGCCGGACCGTGTCGATGGGTCGTTCGCCGTCGTCCACCCGTCCGCCGGGGAGCGCCCACTGCCCGGCGTGCGCCCGCAGGCCCGCGGTGCGCCGGGTGAGCAGCACTGCAGGCCCTCCCGCCGTGCCGGCCACGCTGCCCGAGAGCGTCAGCCCGTCGACGCCCGGGATGCCCTCCATCTGATCCGGCGTGGCGGGGTGCGGGTCGTCCCCGTGATCGTGCTGGTCGCTGTCGACCACCACGACAGCGACCGCGGCGCGTCGATGCCCGTCGAGCTCGAAGGTCTCCAGTTCGTGGCCGGCCAGGTTGGCCGCCAGACGGGCCCGGAGCGCGTCGCCGAAGGCGTGTCCGACCTGCTTCGCGCCATCGCTCATCGCGAACACCGTAGGGCTCACCGCCACAGGAGCCCGCTGCGCTCCCTCACTCCGGCGAGTCGAGGTAGGCCTCGGTGAGCCAGCTGCGGATGGCCTCATCGAGGTCGTCGGGCGTCCGGAGGTTGACGACGTGGTAGTGCCGTCCGCCGTGGTCGAGCACCTTGCGGGTGATGAGCCGGTGGCGCTCGACGTGCGAGAGGGAGAACGAGAGCGCGACCCACTGCTGCATCGGCCGGAGCTCGGCGAAGGTGCGGGAGCGCTTCAGGAAGATCCCGACCGAGACAGGCTCGACGTGCACCGGGCCGACGTCGAGCAGGTGGGTCATGACCGCGTCGAAGATCGGCCGCTCATGCGCAGGACCGGTGGAGAAGTACTCGTCGAGTGTCATGGCCGGGGCGCACTCGTGGGTCTGGTTGCGACGCCCGAACTGTCGGCCGCAGGCCGGGCACGTCCAGACCGGCACCGGTCAGGCTGGCGTCACGGTCACGGGGTCGCCGACACGGACGACGCCCGGTGTGCGGACCTCGGCCCAGACCCCGAACGTCCCGCCATGCTCACGCGCCACGCTGCGGTAGATGTCGAGGTCGCGTTCGAGCCCGGGTTGCGGTCGGGTGATCATCGTGCACCGGACGCAGCCGGCCAGCGGCAGCAGCTCCACTGCGCCCACCCGGACGACCCGGCCACACCACTCGTCCTCGACCCACCCCTCGCCGTCGGCGTCGATCAGCAGGTTGGGCCGGAACCGGCGGACGTCCCAGGTGCCTCCGGGATGCTGACGGGCGCCGGCGCGGAGGCTGGCCATGGTCAGCAGCAGCACCGGCGCCACGTCCACGAACCGTCCTTCGGGCATGGTGAACGCGTGGATCGGGCTGGTGTCGTCGGTGGCGTCCTCGAACGCCTCCGCCACTCCGGCACCCTCCGCCCGGGCGTCGTCCAGGCGGACGGGACGGCCGAGCCACTCGCTGAGGGCAGCATCGGTCGCCGGGCCGGGCCCGGTGACGACCTGGCCCCCCGGCAACGTCATCTCGACGACGGAGGCATCGGTCGTCCGCGCCGAGGCCATCAACAGGGGTGGCTCGCGACGGGCGGTGAGCACCCTCCCGGTGGCGCTGTCGCGGATGCCCCAGTCCCGGTCGCCGGCCAGCCCGGACGCTTCGACCAACGCCTCGTCGAGGCGTTCCCCCTGCATCGACTTGACCGGGTGACGCCACACCTCGAGCACCTGCATCGCGTGACATGGTAACGGCGACCGCCACCTCGTTGTCCTCCGTGTCCGCGGTGCACACAGGGCGCGCCTCGACGTCGCCACCGCTCGCGTCGGGCGTTCTCGTTCGTGGTCATCAGGCGGCCCGTCTTCG
>CAZTVJ010000574.1:0-2102 GCA_964616935.1 uncultured Acidimicrobiales bacterium
CGGTGCAGCGCAACCTCGGGCTGGCGTGCGGCGCTGTCGACGTGAACGCCGCGTGCTCCGGCTTCGTGTACGCCCTCGCGATGGCCCACGGCCTCATCGGGAGCGGGGCCGAGAAGATCCTGGTGATCGGCGCCGAGCACCTGTCCCGCATCACGGACTGGAGCGATCGCGGCACGGCCATCCTGTTCGCTGACGGCGCGGCCGGCGTCGTGCTCGAGGCCGTCGACGGGCCCGGACAGCTGCTGTCCTGGGACCTCGACTCCGATGGCAACGCCCAGCCGTTCCTCTACGCCGACGTGGGTGACTTCATCAAGATGGACGGCAAGGAGGTGTTCCGCCGGGCGGTGCGCTTCATGGTCGATTCGGCGACCAAGTCGCTCGGGCAGGCCGGCGTCACCGCCGACGACATCACGCTCGTCGTGCCCCACCAGGCGAACCTCCGCATCATCGAGGCCGCCTGCAGCCGCCTCGGCATCCCGATGGAGCGGGCCGCCATCAACATCGACCGGACAGGCAACACGTCGGCGGCGTCCATCCCGCTGGCGCTGGCCGAGGCGCTCGACCAGGATCGGGTGCAACCGGGGGATCTCGTGCTGCTCGTCGGGTTCGGGGCCGGCATGACCGCGGCCAGCGCGGTGCTGAGGTGGGGCGGACCGTGATCGAGCTCACCACCGCGGACGCCCCATGAGCCAGCGAAGCGAGCTCCCTGTGACGGGGCACCAGTGAGCAGGGTCGTGCTCATCACCGGCGGGGCCAAGGGCATCGGCCTCGCCTGCGCTCGCCGCTTCGCCGACCTCGGCGACAAGGTTGCCGTCACCTACCACTCCTCGCCCCCGCCGGACGACCTCTTCGGCGTCCGCTGCGACGTCACCTCCGCCACCGACGTGGACGCCGCCTTCACGGCGGTCGAGCAGCTCTACGGACCGGTCGAGATCCTCGTCTCGAACGCCGGCATCACCAAGGACGTGCTGCTCCTGCGCATGAGCGAAGCGGACTTCGCCTCCGTGGTCGACGCCAACCTCTCCGGCGCTTACCGGGTGGCGAAACGGGCCGCCCAGGGGATGCTGCGAGCGCGACGCGGTCGAATGATCTTCGTGTCGTCCGTCGTGGGCCTCCTCGGCTCGGCGGGCCAGGCCAACTACGCGGCATCGAAGGCCGGCCTCGTCGGGCTGGCCCGATCCTTGGCACGCGAGCTCGCGTCGCGGAGCATCACCGCCAACGTCGTGGCCCCTGGCCCGGTTGCGACGGACATGACGGCAGCCCTTGGCGACAAGCGCACCGCCGAGCTGACCGGAGCCGTCCCACTGGGACGCTTCGCCACACCGGAGGAGATCGCCGGTGTGATCGCGTTCTTGGCCTCGCCCGACGCCGCCTACATCACCGGGGCCGTGATCCCTGTTGACGGCGGCTTGGGCATGGGACACTGACAGACTGGATCCCAGCAACCCGTGAAGGAGCGAGTGTGGACGTCGACCCGGAGAAGTACGCCCGGTTCCAGAAGTGCGTCGTCGAGGTGCTGTCCGTCGACGAGGTCGCGGTGGTGCCCGACGCCAAGTTCGGTGACGACCTCGACGCCGACAGCCTCGACCTCGTCGAGCTGGTGATGGCACTCGAGGACGAGTTCGGCGTCGCCGTGCCGGAGGACGAGCTGGAGGGCATCGAGACCGTCGGCCAGGCGTACGAGCTGGTCACCTCCAAGCTCTGATGGACGGGCGGGACGGCCGGCGGGTCGTCGTCACCGGCATCGGCGTCGTGGCCCCCTGCGGCATCGGGAAGGAAGCCTTCTGGCAGGGGCTCCACGATCCCGCGCCGCCCGGTGAACAGCTCACGGTGCGCGACTTCGACCCTGCGCCGTGGTTCGACAGCCCGAAGGAGGTGCGCCGGGCCGACCGCGTGGAGCAGTTCGCACGCGCCGCCGCCGGGCTCGCCTTGGCCGACGGTGGCGAACCGGCGGCCGACCCGAGCCGACGGGCCGTCATCATCGCCACGGGCATCGGGGGCCTGAACACCCTCGAGGACCAAGTCGTCGTCCGGCTCGAGAAGGGCGAGCGACGCGTATCGCCCTTCCTCGTGCCGATGATCATGGCCAACGCCGGCGCCGC
>CAZTVJ010000575.1:0-3229 GCA_964616935.1 uncultured Acidimicrobiales bacterium
CCCGGTCCGCGGCCAGCCGCTTCCTCGTACGTATGGAAGACCTCGACCGGGCCACGGCCAGCCGAGCACACGAGGAGGGGCAGCTCCGCGACCTCGCGGCCATCGGCCTCGACTGGGACGGTGTGGTGGTGCGCCAGTCCGAGCGGTTCGCCCTCTACGAGTCCGCCATCGCCGAGCTGACCGCCGCCGGGCTCACCTACTGCTGCTACTGCACGCGCCGGGAGATCCGCGCCGCAGCTGCCGCGCCGCACGGCCCCGCGCCCGAGGGCGTGTATCCGGGCACCTGTCGAGACCTGACCACCGCAGCGCGGGCCCGCCACGAACGAGCCGGCCGCCCACCGGCCCTGCGGCTGCGGGGTGGCTCGGAGACGATCATGTTCCACGACCGACTCCACGGCCGGTGCTCCGGCGTCGTGGATGACGTGGTGCTCCGCCGCAACGACGGCGTGCCGGCCTACAACCTCGCAGTGGTGATCGACGACTCGGCGCAGGGCGTGGGCGAGGTCGTGCGCGGTGACGACCTGCTCGACTCGACGCCGCGCCAACTGCACCTCGGTGCCCTGCTGGGCCTCCCGCCTCCGTCGTACGCCCACGTGCCGATGGTGCTGGCACCCGACGGAGCCCGCCTGGCCAAGCGCCACGGCGCGGTGACCTTGCGGGACCTCGCGGCACGCGGGACCACACCGGCCGGGGTCGTCCGCCGCCTCGGCGCCAGCCTCGGCCTCACCGACCCGGGGGAGTCGGTCACGACGACCGAGATGCTGGCACGGTTCGACCCCGACCGGCTGCCCCGCGCTCCCTGGGTGCTCGAGTCGCGAGACGTGGCCCCGAGCACCTGAGTGATGGCTAGTTGAGGCGGCGCAAAATCGAGACGGACGCGCCCGACTCGTAGAACTCGCCGGCCCTGTCCGTCATGGCGATCGCGCCGGCGTCGGCACCCCAGGCGTCGTTGGCCGCGACGAGGGCGTCGGCGTCGGGAGCTCCGACGATCCAGCCGACGCCGCCGTAGGCACCGGTCATCGACGCGCCGAGCAGGCAGGAGCGCCCGGTGACGCGCGCGACCGCCTCAGCGAGCTCGACGCCGAAGGCCATCCCGCCGCTCAGCTTCCCGGGCGCGCAGGTGGCCTGGACGATCTGGACGTAGGCCATCGGCGAACCATCGGGGGTGCCGCCAACTATCTGGGTCAGCGTGTCGACGGTAGGCCCGGTGAAGAGGTCGGCCCCCGACTCGACGAAGTCCATGTAGCCGGAGTCGACAGCCATCTTGTCCTGGGCGGCCTCGAGCTCGGAGAGTGCCTCCAACCGGGCCGACCAGAGGATCGAGCCGGCCTCAGGGGAGGCGAACGTGCTCCAGGCGAACACGTCGTGGCCGGTCACCTCCCGCGCCCGGCTTGCCACCTCCACGGCGAAGGCGACGGCGGCGCGCGATCGGGCAGGGTTGAGAGAGCGGCGGCGACCGAACAGCAACATCTGGAACCCCTCCAGTCCGTCGTGGAACGACGGTTACAACGAAGGTCGCGCCGATCAACGCCGGTTGTCAACGCCTGGCGTTCAGCGTTCCTCACGGCGTCCCACGAGTTCGACGCGGGTGCCGTGCACCGGTCCCGGATCCAGGTAGGCGGCGATCAGCTGGCCGCCGATGGTGATGGTGGCCTCGGTGGCGATGCCGGCGGCGAGCATGGCGCGCAGCTTGTCCTCCAACCCCTCCTGCCACGACCCGATGTGGTGCAGCCCTTCGCCGTGGTGATGGCCCCAGACGCCGTGGTCGTGCGCCTCGATGAGCTCGAGATCGCGAACGAGCACACCGACGTGGTAGAGGTTCGTCGCCGTCACGGGGCCGCACCGTACTGCGACCCCGTCGGTAGGCCCGTCGATAGGGTGGCTGGCCATGTGCGGACGGTTCGTCTCGTCGTCGCCGCCCGACCAGATCGCGGCCTACTTCGGTGCGGGCCTGGCCGAGAGCCTGATCGAGCACCCCCTCGGGGAGAGCTACAACACGGCCCCGACCAACGACATCTACGCCGTCGTGGACACGCCGCGCGGGCGCGAGGTGCAGGTCTTCCACTGGGGCCTGGTCCCGGTCTGGGCCAAGGACATGAAGCTCGGCCAGAAGATGATCAACGCCCGCGCCGAGACGCTGGCCACCAAGGGAGCGTTCAAGCCGGCCTTCAAGCGCAGGCGCTGCATCGTCCCCGCCGACGGCTTCTACGAGTGGCAGGCGCGCGCCGCGTCCGTCGGGGCCAAGGGAAAGCCGGCCAAGCAGCCCTTCTTCATCCACCGCCTCGATGGCGAGCCCCTGGCCTTCGCCGGCCTCTGGGAGACGTGGCGAGACCCGAACCTCGGCCCCGACGCGCCGACGCTGCACTCGTGCACGATCATCACCACGACGGCGAACGACACCATGGCACCGGTGCACGATCGCATGCCCGTCATCCTCCCGCCGTCGGCGTGGGACACATGGCTCGACACCACCAACCAGGACCTCGTCGAGCTGAACGGCTTCCTCGTGCCGGCACCGAACCACCTGCTGACGATGCATCCGGTCTCCACCGAGGTGGGCAACGTGCGCAACCGCGGCGGGCACCTCACCGCCGAGGTGACTCCCGACGCCACCGACCTCAGTCGCTGACCTCGGCACGGCCCATGGAGCGCAGTGCGGTGCGCAGACGCTCGGCCGCGGCGGCGAGCTCGATCGGGTCCACCGACATCGCCGCGTTGGCGAAGCTGAGCTGGCCCATGGACGTCGTAGGGATCACGTGGATGTGCACGTGGGGCACCTCGTAGCCCGCCACGATCAGACCGATCCGCGCCGGCGAGAACGCGTCCTGCTGAGCGCGACCGATCACGTGGCTGACCAGGGTGAGGTGAGCGAGAAGCTCGGGGGAGAGGTTGATCCAGTGGTCGACCTCCTCGATCGGCACGACCAACGTGTGCCCGGGTGCCAGCGGGTTGATCGACAGGAAGGCGACGCACCGCTCGTCTCGCCACACGAACGTGCCCGGGATCTCGCCGGTGATGATGCGGGAGAAGATGGTGGCCATCAGGCGAATCCGCCCGACGCCGACCACGCCGCGCCGGTGACGTAGGACGCCTCGTCACCGGCGAGGAACCTCACCACCTCGGCGATCTCAGGCGCCTCGGCCATCCGCCCGATCGGGATCTGCGTCACGATCATCGTGCGCATCGGGCCTTCGACGTTCTCCAGCAACGGCGTGTCGACCCAGCCGGG
>CAZTVJ010000576.1:0-2945 GCA_964616935.1 uncultured Acidimicrobiales bacterium
CACCCCACTTCTTCTCGAGGACGACGTTGCGGCCCTTCGGGCCGAGCGTGACGCGGACGGCGTCGGCGAGCTTGTTCATGCCCTGCTCGAGCGCACGCCGGGCCTGTTCGTCGAAGGCGATCATCTTCGGCATCTGGTGCAGTCCTCCGTTGGACGGGTTTCCGAGGGCGGTGGCGCCCATCGGCACTCTCGGTCGGTGAGTGCTAGCACTCTAACCCTGAGAGTGCTAACGACACAACCGCGCTCATGGCTCGCCTAGGTTCGGCGCATGCGCTTCGGAGTTGCTGTTCCCCAGGCTTTCGCGTTCCTCGAGCCTCAGGCTCAGCAGGTTCTCGCCACCCGAGCCGAGGAGCTCGGCTACGACTCGCTGTGGGTCAGCGACCACATCATCGTGCCGGAGGGCAGCTCGTACATCCCCGAGAGCATGCTGGAGCCGCTCGCCCTCCTCAGCTGGCTGGCGGCCCGCACCGGCTCCATCACACTGGGCACCTCCGTGCTCGTCCTGCCCTACCGGGACCCGGTGTTCCTGGCGAAGCACCTCGCCACCATCGACGTCCTCAGTGGCGGGCGGCTCGTCGCCGGCGTGGGGGTCGGTTGGCTGGCTGAGGAGTTCACGGCACTGTCGGCCCCCTACGACGAGCGTGGCGCGATGACCGACGAGTACCTGCGCGTCCTGCGCAACCTGTGGGAGACCGACACGTCCACGTTCGGCGGCCGCTGGAAGCAGTACGACGGCATGCGGATGTCCCCCAAGGCCTCGCCCGAGCGATCGGGAACCATCCCGCTGCTGGTCGGAGGGAACACCGGCGCCGCCATCCGGCGGGCGGCGACGCTCGGCGACGGCTGGCACCCCATCAACCTCTCGCCGGGGCAGCTGAGCGACGGCGCCACGCGCTACCGATCGGCCTGCAACGCGGCGAACCACGACCCCGGGCCCATCGTCCTGCGCTGCATGCCCGCGGGCCGGACCGCGCCCGAAGGGGGTCGCTGGCCGTTCACCGGCAGCACGGCGGAATCCGCCAGCGAGCTGCGGGCCTACGCAGCGGCGGGCTGCGACGAGATCATGCTGTCCTGGGGAGCCAAGACGGTGGAGGACCTGGTGGGCCGCCTGGCCACCTTCATGCAGGACGCGGTGCCGGCCAGCGGCCTCCGGTGAGGCTCAGCCGCCGGCGACCGCCGGAATGATCGAAACGGTCTCGCCGTCGGGCACCAAGGTGTCGAGCCCCTGGAGGTAGCGAACGTCGTCGTCGGCGACGAACACGTTGACGAACCGGCGCAGCTGGCCTTCGTCGTCGAGGATGCGGCCACCGAATCCGGGATGCGCGGCGTCGACGTTGGCGAGCACCTCGGCGAGGGTCAGCCCGTCGACCTTCACCTCGGCCTGCCCACCAGCCATCGGCCGCAAGGTGGTCGGGATACGCACGATCACACTCATGGCGACGCACCCTACCGGCGGCTCTCGCCTTGCCCACCAGCCGCGGCGTCGTCCACGATGTCCCACTGTGCCGAGGTTCGTGACCCGCACGTACCACCATGCCGAGTTCGACGCAGCCGCGTTGAGCTCCATGAAGCGCGGCACGACCGTGTCGGTCTGCCTCCCTGCCCGCAACGAGGCCGCGACGGTCGGCGCCATCGTTCGCAGCCTGCGCAGGGAGCTGGTCGACGGTGTCGGGCTGGTCGATGAAGTCCTGGTCATCGACGACGGCTCGGCCGACGGCACCGCCACCGCCGCCCGCGCCGCCGGCGCCCGTGTCGAGTCCACCCAGGACCTGCTCCCCGAGCTCGAACCGGGCACCGGCAAGGGTGAGGCGTTGTGGAAATCGGTCTTCGCTGCCGACGGCGACGTCGTGGTGTGGTGCGACGCCGACATCACGAACTTCGACACCCGCTTCGTGGTCGGGCTGCTCGGCCCGCTCCTCACCCGCCCGGACGTCGGGTTCGTGAAGGGGTTCTACGACCGGCCGGTCGACGGCACGCCGGGCACGGGGGGGCGCGTCACCGAGCTGGTGGCCAGACCGCTCGTCTCCCTGCTGTTCCCCCGCCTCGGCGGCATCGTGCAACCCTTGTCGGGTGAGTACGCCGGCCGCCGAGCGGTGCTGGAGGCCGTACCGTTCGTGCAGGGCTACGGCGTCGACCTGGGTCTGCTGATCGACATCTCGGCCCGGTTCGGCATGGATGCCATCGCCCAGGTCGACCTCGGCGTTCGGCTCCACCGCAACCGGACGTTGGACGAGCTGTCGCCACAGGCACTGGCCGTGATGCAGACGGCCTTCGTCAAAGCCCACGTCGGTGTGCGCGAGGCGCTGTCGGCCACCCTCGTGCGCCCCGAGCTGGACAACCTCACCATGGACCACGTCGAGCGGCCGCCCCTGGCCAAGCTCGAGTCCTACCTCCGCCGGCTGGCCTGACCGCCGTTCACCCGTGCACGGGCGGGATCCGCCCGGACCAGGGCCTTGCCGAAGCGCTCGTGGATCACGGCGTTGATGCGCGGGTTGACCGCCTCGATGCGCTCGATCGCCTGCTCGACGAGCTGAGCAGGGCTCAGCCGTACCATGGTGGTGATGCGTGTGCTCGCGGCCACCGACAAGTTTCGTGGTACCGCCACGGCGGCCGAGGTCGCGGCGGCGGTCGGGCGCGCGGTCGTCGCGGCCGGCGGCTCCTGCGACGAGCAGCCGGTGGCCGACGGTGGCGAGGGCTTCCTCGAGGTGCTCGGCGGCGGCAACCGCACCACCACGGTGATGGGGCCGCTCGGAGACCCGGTCGACGCGCGATGGCGCCTCAGCCAAGGCACCGCCGTCATCGAGATGGCGACTGCTTCGGGTCTCGCTCTCGTCGGTGGCCCCGAGGCCAACGACCCCATCGCCGCCACGACCTATGGCACCGGTGAGCTGGTGGCCGCCGCACTCGACGGTGGCGCCCATCGCATCCTCGTGGGCATGGGCGGG
>CAZTVJ010000577.1:0-20577 GCA_964616935.1 uncultured Acidimicrobiales bacterium
AGAGACGAGCGTTCCGGTGCGCCTCGTGGACACCCCGCTCGAGGCGGTCGTGCTAGGTGCCGGCCATTGCATCGAGCACTACGAGGCGCTCAAGGTGATGTTCATGGGCGCTCGCCGCTGACGAACAGGTGACGCCATGACCGACGACGAGGAGCTGCTCTACCGGGAGGACGGTCACGTCGGCGTGATCACCCTCAACCGTCCGGCGGCGCGCAACGCCCTCACATGGCGCACCTACGCGCTCCTCGAGGACGCGGTCCGGTCGACAACGGCGCGTTGCCTCGTCATCACCGGGGTCGATCCCGCCTTCTGCTCAGGGGACGACGTGAAGCAGGTGATGGGGGGCGGGGACCGGCCGCCGGCCATGCCCACCGTGCCTCGCCTGACGCCGGCGGCCGACGCGTTGCTGCACACGAACGTGCCCGTGATCGCCGCGATCAACGGCGCCGCGGTGGGCTGGGGCATGGAGCTCGCCCTCATGGCGGACCTGCGGGTCGCCAGCGAGCGCGCCAAGCTCGGCGAGCTGTTCGTGCTGCGCGGGTTGGTCAGCGACGTGCCCGGGCTCGGTCGCCTGGCGCAGCTCGTCGGGCGCGAGAGGGCAGCCGAGCTGCTCTTCACCGGCGAGGTGATCAGCGCGGACGAGGCCCTGCGGATCGGTCTCGTCGGCCGGGTCGTCGCCCACGAGGAACTGCTGGCGACCGCGCTCGCGTTGGCCACCCGCATCGCGGCGAACCCGCCGCTCGCCGTGCAGCAGATGAAGGCCGGTTTGCGCAAGGCACTCGACCCCGACTGGACGGAGCTGGGCGCCTGGGTGTCCGCCCGCCTGGGCGAGCTCTTCCTCACCGACGACCACCGCGAAGGAGTGAAGGCCTTCCTCGAGAAGCGCCCAGCGACCTACCAAGGCCGCTAGAGCGGAGGACCGCTCGCACTGGCAGCGCGACCGTGCAGTGCACGGTCGGTCTCGTGGGCTTGATGTGTTGTCGAGCGTCAGCGAGCAGGAGCCGGCCGAAGCGAAGCGGCGGATGGCGACGCAGACACGGGCGCAGACGGAGACCTAGGTCGATCGACCCATTGTCCGATGTCACACCTCGGAGCACCATGCGACTCGGACACGGGTGCAGGCGCCCTGCCTCCCGGCAACGGGAGGTGGTCCAGGAGCGGTGCCGGTCTTGGCGAGACCGGCACCGCAACCGCTCCGCCGGGGCGGGGCGGGCGGAGCAGATGTGGGAGGTCGACGTGGCGGAGATCACCACCGGTCGGGCGGGCGAGCGGGTGGGCGCGTTCCGCCGCCACGGCCGTCGACATCCGACCTACTCCCTTGCTATCGGGGGTGGTCTTGTCGCCAACGTCGTCGACGGCACGCTGGCGGGGTTCGGGCTGGAGCCGTGCACGGACACCCTGATCGCACGAGACGGTCACGTCACGCACCGCGATCGGCGGCGGCCGATGCTGGTGTGGGCGGCGCCGCTGGCGGGCGCGGCCGCGGCGGCGGCAGGTGCGGTGGCCACCGGCGTGGTCCTGCGCCACCGCCGCGCTGCTTGACGGGCGCAGTTCAGGCGGGGTCGATGCGGAGCACGTCCCCATCGAGCGTGAGGACGTAGAGCTCGCCGCCGGCTCCCTCCCCGAAGCTGATGATCCCACCCGGGCCATCGGTGAGCACCGTGGCGGTGGCGCCTCCGCCGGAGGGGATCGCCCGCACCCCGCCCTCGCAGTAGTCGGCGAACAGGTAGGCGCCCCGCAGGGCAGGGATGGCCGCGCCGCGGTAGACGTACCCACCGGTGATCGAGCATCCGCCCGGCTCGGCATCGTGGCGATACTCGTGCACGGGGCCGACGGTGCCGCCCTCCGGCTGATCCCGATTGAACCGATCCGTCCCCTCGAAGGCGCTCCAACCGAAGTTGAGGCCGTTGCCGGCACCTAGGCCGGCTGGTGCGAGGTTCACCTCCTCCACCTGGTTCTGGCCGACATCGGCGATCCAGAGATCGCCGTTGGCGCTGTCGAACGAGAAGCGCCAGGGGTTGCGCAGCCCGTAGGACCAGATCTCGGGCAAGGCATCGGCTCGGCCGACGAACGGGTTGTCAGCGGGCACGGCATAGGGACGGTCGCCGCTCGGGCGGGGGTCGATGCGCAGCAGCTTGCCGAGCCAGGTGTCGAGCCGCAGCGCTCGCCGCTCGGGATCGCCGGCCGATCCGCCGTCGCCCAGCCCGTAGTAGAGGTAGCCGTCGGGGCCGAAGGCGATACCCCCGCCGTTGTGGTTGGCGTAGGGCTGCTCCTGGAACAGCACCTGGCGCCGCGTCGTGGCGTCCACGGTCCCCGCGCCATTGACGCCGTACTCGTCCAGGTGGGAGTCACCCTCGTTGTCCGTGTAGCTGGCGTACAGGTGCCGGCCGTCCGGCGAGAACGCGACACCCAGCAACCCACGTTCGCCCCGGGCCGTGGTGAGGGCGGAGAGGTCGAGCACGGGGGTCGGGTCCAGCCGGCCGTCGCGCAGCGCCCGGATGCGCCCGGGTCGCTCGGCGAGGTACACGGTCGGGTCGCCCGGGCGACGTGCCAGCGCGATCGGCTGATCGAGCCGGGCCACCGGGGTGAGCTGAACGTCGGCGGCGACGGGCGCGGGCACCGCCGGGGAAGTGGGCGGCGGCACGGTCGTGGGGCCGGCGGATGGGTCCGTCGTCCGGTCACCGGCCGATGTCGTCGTCGAGGCGGTCGACGTGACCGCCGGCAATGGGGTCGGCACGATGCTCGCCTGCTCGTCCGTGCACGCTACGAGGCCGACGACCATGGCGACACCGGCCAGTGCCTCCCACCACCGTGGGGTCATGCCACCACCCGGATGAGGCCCTCCTGCACGACGGAGATGACCATCCGGCCATCTTGGGTGAAGATCGAGCCGAGTGCCAAGCCGCGGGCATGCGACGTCGATGGCGTGCCCTGGACGTACAGCAGCCACTCGTCCGCACGGAAGGGTCGGTGGAACCACATGGCATGGTCGAGGCTCGCCATCTGCACCGTCTGGTCCGTCCAGCTGACGCCGTGGGGGAGCAGCGTGGTGTCGAGCAACGTCATGTCCGAGGCATAGGTGACGACGCAGGCGTGCAGCACCGGGTCGTCCGGGAGGCGGCCGGCGGCCCGCAGCCAGACCTGTTGGTCGGGCGCTCCGGCCCCCCGGCGTTCGAGCGGCGAGTCGCCGACGTAGCGCAGGTCGATGGGGCGGGGCCGGTCGTACCAGTCGCCGAGCAGGTCCTTGTACGGCTCCATGCGCGTCCGGAAGTCCGGCAGCGACTCCGGGTCGGGCGCGTCGGGCATGAGCACCTGGTGGTCGAGGCCGTCCTCGTCGGTGTGGAAGCTGGCCTGGAGGTTGAAGATGGCCTGGCCATGCTGGATGGCGACGACCCGACGGGTCGTGAAGCTCTTGCCGTCCCGGATGCGGTCGACCTCGTAGAGGATCGGGTGCGTGGGATCGCCGGGCCGCAGGAAGTAGGCGTGCAACGAGTGGACCAGACCACGGTCGACGGTGCGGGCCGCAGCCACGAGTGCCTGACCTGCCACCTGGCCGCCGAACACCCGCTGTCGGTTCTCCTCGGGCGACGTACCGCGAAAGATGTTCACCTCGATGGCTTCGAGGTCGAGGATCTGGACGAGCTCAGCCAGCGCCGGCGGCATCGCGGTCGCGTCGGTCGCGTCGGGACTCGTCGGATCCGGGCTGGCGCTCACCTCGGCAGTCTCGCGTAGCGTGCCGGCGTGACTGTCCGCCCCTTCCCGCCCGGCTTCCGATGGGGTACGGCCACGGCCGCGCATCAGGTGGAAGGGGGCAACTGGAACAGCGACTGGTGGGCGTGGGAGCACGCCGAGGGAACGCCGTGCGCCGAACCGAGTGGCGACGCCTGCGACCACTTCCACCGCTACCCCGACGACATCGCCCTGCTGGCGTCGCTCGGCTTCAGCTCCTACCGCTTCAGCGTGGAGTGGGGACGCGTCGAGCCCGAGGAGGGCGAGTGGTCGAGAGCCGCGCTCGACCACTACCGACGCATGGCGGCCACCTGCCGTGAGCATGGGGTGGACGCCGTCGTGACCCTCCACCACTTCACCTCGCCGCGGTGGGTGGCGGCCACCGGTGGCTGGACGGAGCTGGCCACCGCCGACCGCTTCGCCCGCTACGCCGAGCAGGTCGCCGGCGCGCTCGGCGACCTGGCCACCCGTTGGTGCACCCTGAACGAGCCGAACATGGTCGCCACGATCGGCTACCTGGCCGGCGCGTTCCCACCCGGACTGCAGGACCGCTTGCTGCGCCGGCGGGCCAACGACGTCCTGGTCGCCGCGCACTCCAAGGCGTCACAGGTCGTCCGGGCAGCTACCGGCGCACCGACGGGCCTGACCCTGGCCATGCAGGAGATGGTGCCGGTCGGGGACACGGACGAGGAACGGGCTGGGGCCGAGTCGCGAGTGGCGCACATCCTCGAAGGCCTAGAGGATCCGTACCTCGACGCCGCCCGCCACGACGACTACCTCGGCGTGCAGACCTACAGCCGCGAGCGGGTCGGGCCCGACGGCGTCCTCGGTCCGCCGGAGGGCGCCCGCACCACGATCATGGGCTACGAGTTCTGGCCCGAGGCACTGGAGGCCAGTCTCCGCCGAGCGTGGAAGGCGACCGACGGCGTGCCGCTCCTGGTCACCGAGAACGGCATCGCCACGGCGGACGATGCCGAGCGCGTGGAGTACGTCGAGCGGGCCTTGCGCGGCGTGCTGCGGTGCCTCGACGACGGCGTCGACGTCCTCGGCTACACGTACTGGAGCCTGCTCGACAACTTCGAGTGGGTCCTGGGGTACGGACCGACGTTCGGCCTCGTCGCCGTCGACCGTGCCACCCAGGAGCGCCGCGTGAAGCCCAGCGCCCGGTGGCTGGGCCAGGTCGCCCGCCGCAACGCGCTGGCGGACTAGCCGTGCCCTCTCCACGACACGGTCGGGAGACCCATGTCGGTCGGGCCCGCCCGGTGGCATCCTGGGTCTCATGGATCTGAGTCCGTCCGCCGTCGTCGGCCGCTTCCGGGGCAAGGCGGCGCGCTACATCGGCCTCTCGATGTTCGGGACAGTCATCACCCAGCTGCAGATCTTCGTCTACGTGAAGCTCTGGGACTGGAACGGTGGGGTGGCCAACTTCGTGGCCGTGACCGTCAGCTCCGTCCCCAGCTACTTCTTGAGCAAGCACTGGGTCTGGCAGCACCACGGCAAGGGCTCGGTGGCCAAGGAGGCGGTGCCCTACTGGATCCTGAACCTCGCTGGCCTGGTGCTGTCGACGGTGTTCGCCGTCGTGGCGTCGCACTACTTCGACCAGTGGTGGGTGGTCAGCCTGGCCAACCTGGCTGGCTTCGGTGTGCTCTGGGTGGCGAAGTTCCTGATCCTGGACGAGTATCTGTTCAAGTCCAACCCGCCGCCTCTCGTGGAGTTCTGATGCCCCTGCTTGACCTCGACCCCGACCAGCTGCTCTCGACCACGCGGGCGGTGCGCAAGCGGCTCGACTTCGATCGGCCCGTCCCCGACGACCTGGTTCGGGAGTGCGTGGCGCTGGCCATGCAGTCGCCCGCTGGTTCGAACAACCCCACCGTGGAGTTCGTCGTGGTGCGAGACGAGGCCGCGCGCAAAGCCGTCGGCGAGGTCTACCGAGCGTGCTACGGCATCTACAAGTCGATGGACGGCATCTACGTCGGCTCGATCGACAAGGGGACCGACACGGGGAACGCCCAGCAGCAGCGGGTCGCCACGTCCGCCGACTACCTCGGGGACACGATGGGCGATGCACCCGTGCTCGTGATCCCGTGCAGCACCGCCGGTCGCGTCGATGGCGCTCCGGCGATGATGGCCGCGTCGCTGATGGCCAACGTCATCCCGGCGATGTGGAGCTTCATGCTGGCTGCTCGCGCTCGCGGGCTCGGTACCTGCTGGACCAGCGTCCACCTCATGCAGGAGCAGGCGGTGGCGGACATCCTGGGCATCCCGTTCGACTCGGTGCAGCAGGTCTGCCTCAGCCCGCTCGCCTTCACCAAGGGCACCGACTTCAAGCCAGCCGACCGGTCCGACCCCGACAGCATCATCCACTGGGACACCTGGTAGCCGTGGAGGCGCGGCTTCGGTCCGCCGCCCTCGCTGCCACGGGGTTCATGCCGCCGGAAGAGGGCGATGCTCTGTACGTGGCCGCGCTGGCGGCCGCAGCCGCGGTGCCCGGAGCTCCCCTGCTGGAGGTGGGTTCCTACTGCGGGCGCTCCACGGTGTGGTTGGGCGCGGCGGCGCGCTCGTCCGGCACAGTCCTGTTCGCCGTCGATCACCACCGAGGGTCCGAGGAGAACCAGGCGGGCTGGGACTGGCACGACCCCGCCCTCGTCGACGAGGCGCTGGGCGTCATGGACACCCTGCCCACCTTCCGCCGCACCATCTTCCGGGCTGGGCTCGAGGAGGTCGTGGTGGCGGTCGTCGGTCCGTCTCCCCTCGTCGCGGCCCATTGGCGGGCACCCCTCGCGTTGTGCTTCATCGACGGCGGCCACGGTGTCGAGCCGGCCCGGGCCGACTACGCCGGGTGGACGCCTCACGTGGCTCCGGGTGGGTTCCTGGCCATCCACGACGTCTTCCCTGAGCACGCCGATGGTGGTCGCCCTCCCTACGAGCAGATCTACCTCCCCGCGCTGGCCAGCGGACGCTTCACCGAGGTCTCGGCCACCGGCTCGCTGCGACTCCTGCGCCGCCTCCCCTAGGCGGACGACGAGCCCGCCAGAAAAGCGCGGCTACTCGAGGGCGTCCAGCGCGTCGAGGTCGTCGTCGGGCACGTGGAGGAGACCTTCGCCGAGGAACAGCCCGCTTGCCGGCGACGCACCGGCCAGGGCATCGGCGGCGAGGATGACGGCCGCGGCGGTGTAGGCGGTGCGCTCACCGTCGGGGAACCTGACCTGACCCGGGTACACGATGCCGGTCCAGTAGGAGCCGTCCTCGTGGCGGTGGCGCCGCGTCCACGACAGCAGCGCAGTCGCGGTGACGCGATCACCGACGGCGAGGTGCGCCAGGGCGCACTCGGACGTCTCGGCGGCGGTGACCCACGGCTCGTTGTCGACGCAGCGGATGCCCAAGCCGTCCATGACGAACGTGTCCCACCGGCTCTCCAGGCGGGCCACGGCGCTGGCGCCGGTGAGCGCGCCGGTCAGGACGGGGTAGTACCAGTCCATCGCCCAACGGTGCTTCGGGGCGAACGCATCGGGCTGGTTGCGGATGACGGCCGCGAGGTTCACGGCCGACAGCTCCCAGTCGGGTCGGTCCTCACCGACCAGCTCGGCCAGGCGAACTGCGCAGCACAGCGAGTGGAAGATCGACGAAGAACCGGTGAGCAGGGCGTAGCTCCACGGCTTCCCGTCCACGTGGCGAGCCCAGATGATCTCGCCACGCGGCGTCTGCAGGTCGAGGACCCAGTCGATGGCCCGCTCGACCGTCGGCCAGAGAGCGGCCGCGAAGTCGGTGTCGCCGGTGATCAGCCAGTGGTGCCAGATGCCGGCGGCCACGTACGCGGTGACGTTCGTGTCCAGCTTCGGATCCTCGACACCGTCGCCCAGGTAGTAGGCGTGCCAGGCCCCGCTCGGCAGCTGGACGTCGGCCAGCCAGCGGTAGGCCCGCTCGGCCTCGGCGTGGAAGCCGGCGATGTCGAGCGCCATCGCCGTCTCGGCGTGGTTCCACGGGTCGCAGTGACCGCCGGGAAACCACGGGATCATGCCGCAGGGCCGCTGCAGCTCGGCGATGGTAGCGGCGGTGGCCAGCACCTCGGCGGCGCTGATCACCCCGTCCACGTCGGGCAGGTGGTGTCGAGTCATGCCGCGGCCTCCGGGCTCGTTTCGGGCTTGCCCGCGTAGACGACCAGGCTCTTGCCCAGCACGGGGTTGAGGGCACGGTCGGCCACGCGAGTCGCGGTCGGCGCCTTCACGATGTCCCACTCCAGGACCTTGCGGTAGCCCCGCACCAGGCGGTTCGCGTCGTTGGTGGGGCCGACCGCGCACCGCAACCACCAGTAGGGCGAGTGCAGGGCGTGGGCGTGGTGGGCGAAGCCAGGACGGACGCCGGCAACCCGCAGCCGATCCCGAAGGTCGCGCTCGCGGTAGATGCGCACGTGGCCGCCTGCCACGAACGGTGCGTGGTACTCGTCGGAGAGGAGCCAGCACACCTTCTCCGGGAGCCAGGAGGGGACGGTGACGGCCATGGTGCCGCCCGGGCGGAGCACCCGGGCCAGCTCCTGCAGCGCGGCCTGGTCGTCGTCGATGTGCTCGAGGACCTCCGACGCGATGACGCGGTCGAACGTGGCGTCGTCGAACGGCAAGCGCGTGGCGTCGCCCTGCACGGTGCCGACCAGCGATTCGGTGGCCACCTCGCCGGCCGCGGCCATGGCCGCGAAGGTGTTGCGCACCTCTTTGAGCTCGGCGTCGGCGTAGTCGAAGGCCACGACGCGGGCCCCGCGGCGAGCGGCCTCGAAGGCATGGCGACCGAACCCGCACCCCAGGTCGAGGAGGAGGTCGCCGGGGCGGACGCCAAGCGTGTCGTAGCGGACGGTGAGCATGTCGGTCGCCGCGCCGGCTAGTGCTTCGCCAGGCCGGCCCAGGGCCGGGGGGCCGGGAGGCCGGCGTCGAGGAGGGCCAGCTTCCGCTGGTTCTGGGGCATCGCCAGCACCTCGCGGTACTGGTCGACGGTGAGCTGGGCGCAGTGCCGCCAGCTCCAGCGTTCGACCACTCGTTGTCGCCCTGCGGCACCGATGCGGGCACGGAGGCCGGCGTCATCGAGCCCGCGGCGGATGGTGGCGGCGAGTGCTTCGGCGTCGCCGGCGGGGCACGAGAGCACCGTGTCGCCGTCGGCCCCCGTCACCTCGGGGAGCGCGCCTCCGGTGGTGGCGACGAGGCAGGTCCCGGTGGACATGGCCTCGATGGCGGGCAAGGAGAAACCCTCGTAGAGGCTCGGCACCACGGCCAGCTCGGCCTCCGCGTACAGCTCCACGATGCGCTCGTCGCTGACCCCCGAGACGAAGTCGATGGCGCCCGTGAGGCCGAGCTTGTCGATGGCCTCGGCCGCTTGACCACCGGGCTTGGCCTTGCCGATGACGGTGAGCGCGACGTCGCGCTCGGTGCGCAGCTTCGCCAGGGCTTCGAGCAGGTAGGACAATCCCTTGAGGGCCACGTCGGCGCTCGCCGTCGTGATGAGCCGGCCCGGCACCCTGGCCACCTCGGGAAGTGGCCGGAACAGCTCCGGGTCGACGCCGACCGGGACGAGTCGCATCCGGTCGAGGTCGACGCCGAAGTCGTCGTGGATGTCCTTGATGGAGTTCTCGCTCACCACCACGATGCGGGGCATCTGGCGGGCGACCCGCGCCTGCATGCGGATGAACCGGTACCACCGGCTGATCTGGCGGCGTTTGCGAGTGTCCGGCGCGTGCGCCATCTCCAGCTCCCGGTCCTTGGAGATGGGGTGGTGGAGGGTGACGATGGTGGGCAGCTCCTGCTCGGTGCGCAGGAGGCCGTAGCCCAGGCTCTGGTTGTCGTGGACGAGGTCGAACTCGCCCCGGCGACGCTGCAGCTCTCGCATCGCCCGCAGGCTGAACGCGAGTGGCTCGCTGAAGGCCCCGGTGGAGAACTGCAACACCTCGACGACGTCGGGCCAGCTCTTGAACTCCCAGTAGGCGGGGAAGCGTCCGGGGTAGGCATCGTTGAAGATGTCCAGGCTGGCCAAGCGGTGGAGCGGCACGCGCTCGTCGAGGATGGGGTAGGGCTGACCGGCGAACACCTCGACGGAGTGGCCCAGGTCGACCAGGGCCTTCGTGAGGTGGCGCGTGTAGACGCCCTGACCGCCTACGTGGGGCTTGCCCCGGTAGGTGAGGTAGGCGATGCGGAGGGGGGTATCAGGGTCGCTCAGACGAGCGCCGACCTGCTCAGAGCGCATCCGACGAGCCTACCGGTCGGTAGGGCATGCCCCGCCCGGGGCGACGGCCCAGCCTGCTCAGGCCCAGCGCAGGGTCATCGTGGCCACCAAGGGGGAGCCGGGTTCGACCACCAGAGGCGCGAGGTTGAACCCGTCGGGCGGCCCGGTCTGCGGTTCGACGCACAGAGCGTGGTCGGGACGGTCGTAGACGACCCAGTCGTGACACGACGAGCTGATGGTGACGGTCGGGCCGTCGGGCCACGCCAGCTGCGGGGGTCCCAGCAGGTTCGTGAAGCAGTCGTCCCATGGCCCGGGTGGTACCGCTTCCAGGCGACCGGTCGGGATGCCCTCGTCGTCGAGCTCGTAGCGGGCGTTGGCGGCGAAGAGGAGCCGAACAGGGCGGCGGAACCACGGGTGCCAGCCCGCCTGCGCCGGCATCGCCCTGGCACCGGCATGGATCTCGATCGTGCAGGTCAACGCGGTCGCCGTGAGGTCGAACCGCTGGCGGGCGTGCCCACCGAAGGGCCACGGTGGCTCCAACTCGATGACGATCGATCCGTCGGGTTCGACGCTCCACGGCCGGGTGTAGGTCGTGCCGTGGATGGCGTGGGGCGGGAGGTCCAGTGGCAGGTCGTAGGTCGCGCCGGCGAAGGTGAAGCGGCCGTGGCGGACCCTGCCGGCCCACGGGATCATCGGGAACGAGCCCCAGAGCATGGGATGGTCCGCGCCGGACCCGCGCACCAGCAGGTCGGTGCCATGCACGCTGAGCCGCGCGATCCGCCCGCCGTCGGTCGGGGACACGACGAGGCGGACGCCGGGCGCCGACTGCTCCATCACCAGCCCGTCCTCCCGGACGCCACTACCGTCGCCGCACGATGCGAGCCGTGGTACAGCGGGTCAGCCGCGCGTCGGTGACTGTGGGAGGCGACCTGGTCGGCGTGATCGGGCCAGGCCTCCTGGTGCTCGTCGGGGTGACCCACGACGACACGGCGGGGGTGGCGCAGCGGATGGCCGAGCGCATCTGGCACCTGCGCGTGATGGACGATGACGCCGGTGTGATGAACCGATCGATCGCCGACACGACCCGGTCGGTGCTCGTGGTCAGCCAGTTCACGCTGTACGGCGACACGAGCCGTGGCCGTCGGCCGAGCTGGATCGCCGCGGCGCGCCCCGAGCAGGCCGAGGCCCTCGTCGCGGCCGTGGTCGAACACCTACGCGGGCTCGGTGGCAGCATCGCCACCGGTCGGTTCCGGGCCAAGATGGCGGTGGAGCTGGTCAACGACGGGCCGGTCACGCTCGTCCTCGAGGTGGGCTGACGGCGCCTGCGGGTCTCTTCGGCGATCACGCCGATCGAGCACCAGCGAGGCGGCCAGCATCCCGGCGGCCAGCACCACGACCGGCCACTCGCCCCATCGCAGGTACGGGGTCGTCCCCTCTCGGAGCCCGACCTCGCGCACCGCGATCACCCGCTCGGTCTGGTCCGTTTGGTCGAGCACGGTGCCGTTGGGGGTGATGAAGGCGCTGAAGCCCGTAGGCGACACCTGGACGACCCATCGCCCCGTCTCGATGGCCCTGAGACGGGAGGATGCCACCTGTTGGGTCTGCAGGATGGTGCCGGTGTAGCTGGAGCCGTTGGTGGGGTTGAGCAGGACTCGGCCGCCGTCGCCGATGCCGTCGCGGGCTCGATCGCCGAAGAAGACCTCCCACGAGATCACCACCCCGAGGCGACCGATGGGGCTCTCCAACACCGACGGGCCCGAGCCGGCCAGCGCATCGCGGGGGACCAGGTTGGTCGGCGCGCCCACGGCCTCGAGGAGGCTCCGCAGGGGCATGTACTCGCCGAACGGCACCCTGCGCTCCTTGTCGTAGCGCGCTCCTAGGCTGCCGTCCGCCAGGACGAGGACCTGCGCGTTCAAGAAGCGGTCGCCCGCTTCCTCGGTGACGCCGACGGCGATCGGGGCGCTGAGGCGGGCGGCCTCGGCCGCAACCTCGTCACGCTCCCGACTGGAGGCGAACTCGGGCACGTCGATCACGTTCTCCGGCCAGACGACGAGGTCCACGGGTGCCTGCAGCAACCGGGTTGCCGCCAGGTGGCGTTCGAACACCTCGCGCGGGTCCGTATCGACGGCGCGGGTGCCCTGCGGACCGCCGCCCTGCACGAAGGCGATGCGGGCCGTGCCCACCTGCCGACCTGCAGGCGCGCCAGCGGCGACGACCAGGAGCGTGACCCCGGCGCCGGCGTACACCGCCCCGGGGAGCCAGCGCCCCCGGAGGGCTGCCGCCAGCGCGACGCCCAAGCCGACCGTCACGAGGTTGAGGAGCAGGACGCCGCCGAGGCGGGCCAGCGAGACGAGCGGACCGCTGGCCTGGCCGATGGCGACGGAGGCGAGCGGCACCCCCTCGAACGGGAACACGAGCCGAACGGCCTCGGCCAGGGTGAGGGCGGCGGGGAGCCCCAGCCAGCGCCAACGTCCCGCCGGGGCCACCAGGCAGGCCAGCCCGAGGTAGAGCGCGAACACGGCTACGGCGACGAGGTAGCCCGGTGCGGTGAGGAACCACATCCATCCCATCCCTGGCGCCAACCAGCCCGCCCCGAACAGCCAGCCACGGGCCAGCCTGGAACGGCGGGGTCGGCCGGCGAGGAGGCCGTCGAGGAGCGCGAACCCCACGATGGCCAGCGGCCACCAGCCCCACGGGGGCAGCGACAGGGCGACCAGGCCACCGGCGCCGAGGCTGGCGGCTCCGGCCGCGAGGTTCCGGCGCTCGGTCGTCATGGCAGTCAGCATGATCGCAGGCGAGACGGGCGGTGGGGGGCTCGCCCGCCCGGGTGGGGCCGGACCTCGTCCGGTCGTGCCCCGGCGCCACGCTCAGCGGTCTCGGCCTCACGAACGGCCACAGGGGGCGCGAGACCTATTGCGCCGCACGGTCGCCAGCCTCCAACCTGGTCGCGTGCCCACCCGACGTGGCCTCGCGCCCGCTCTTCTCACCGTGACCGTCCTGACCAGCCTGGCGGCATGCTCGGGCGGCTCGGGCGAGGCCGTGGCGACGTCGACGACTGTGGCTCGCACGACGACCACGTCCGCGCCCGCCACGACCGTGTCGGCACCGAGCTCCACCCTTCCGCCTCCGCCGTCCAGCTCCGGTGTGGCGCCGCCCAGCACGGCCGCGCCAGGTCAGCCCGGGTCCGAGCGGTGGCGAGCGAGCACTGGTGGCGCGCTCACCTCGGGGCCCGTCACTTTTGGTGGCGTCGTCTACGCCGGGGGGAACGACGGGAACGTCTACGCACTGGATGCGGTATCTGGGACGACGAAGTGGACGGCTCCGACGGGCGGTCCGATCGTCGGATCGCCGGCCCTCGGGCCCGACACGGTCGTGGCCGGCAGCGCCGACGGGAAGGTGTACGCGCTCGACGCAGCCTCCGGGGTTCCTCGGTGGGCGGTGGCCCTCGACGGACCGATCAGCGGGGGACCGACCGTGGCCGCGGGCAGCGTCTACGTGGGCGCCGACCCGGGCGTCATGCACGCGTTGACCCTCACCAGCGGGGCCAGCCGCTGGGTCAAGGAGATCGGCGCTGGCATCGGGACCTCGGCCACCGTCGGCTCGGACACGGTGATGTTCGGAGGCGAGCGGCGTCGGGTGTTCGCCTTCAGCACGGCGGGGCAGCGGGAGTGGGTCTTCGACACCAAGGGGCCCGTCGGCTCGCCGCTCAACCTGTCGGACGGGACGCTGCACGTCGGCACGACCGACGGCGAGATCGTGGCGCTGTCGGAGACGACCGGTCAAGCACGCTGGCGGGTGCCGGTTGGGTTTCCCGTCGCGGCACCGATCACCGCGGGCGGCCTCGTGTACGCCGGAGCCGGGAACGGTGTGGTCTACGCCGTGGACGCGGCATCCGGGCAGGTGCGATGGGAGTTCAAGACCGGCGGACCGGTCACGGGGGCGCCGGCGATCTCGAACGGCACGCTGTACGTCGGGAGTGACGACCTGTACCTGTACGCGCTCGATGCGGCGACCGGGGCCGAGCGCTGGCGCTTCTACGCCGGTGGCGCGGTCCGAGCGGCACCGGCCGTGGCGGGCGATGTGGTCGTCGTGCCGACGGTGACCGGCGAGCTCATCGGCGTCACGGCCTGACGGCTCGTCCGGCGCCGGCCTACCCGTCCGGCGCCGCCGTAGCCGTCCTGCGCCGGTCCGCCGAACCCCCGCCTTCCGATCGCTAGCCCCTGGGCCGGCGATTCGCCGGCGATTCGCCGGCCCAGGGACTCTCGCCCTGTGGTCGGGGGTGGGGCGGGGGTGCTGAGCAGGGAGAACGAACGCCACAACCCCTTCGCGGCGGGGGCATGGACGCGACATCCCCGCTCACCTGCTGGGATCGCCATCTCGACAGGTGAGATCGCACACGCGAAACGCCGGCGATCCGACGGCCGGCCGGTTAGGCCGCTGGAGGTGGCGGTGCCGTGCCGGCGAGGCGGAGCTTCACGACGTATCGGTACTTCGTGGAGCCCGGCGGATGGCACGCGAACAGCGTGGCCGTGAAGTCGTTCGTCTGCTCGATGATGTGGATGCCTTCGGGCTTGACGACCTCGTTGGCCACGACGTTGTACAGCGTCGCCTTGCCATCCACCGTGAAGCGAACCTCGTCGCCAGGGACGAGGGCGTCGATCTTGCGGAACGGCCCGCCGTGGCTGACACGGTGCGCAGCCACGACCGCGTTGCCCAGCTCACCTGGCCGGGCTGTGCCCGGCCAGTGCCCGGGACCTTCATCGAGGGTGGCCAGGTTGACGCCGTCGAACAGCGGCAGGCTCAGCCCGATCCTCGGGATGTCGACGCTGCCGAGCAGGGGGCCTGGCGCCCCGCGCTCCAGAGGAGGGGCCGACGGGGTGGGCAGAGGTGGCAAGGTCGTGGTCGGCACGGTGGCTACCACCGTGGTCGGCGCAGACGCCACGGTCGTCGCGGACCGAGGCCGGACGGTCGTCGTCGCAGCGAGGGTGGTCGACGGGAGGGGAGCGATCAGCCCGGGATCATCGGCCACCACCTCGCCGCTCGCGCTCGCGCACGAGCCGAGCATCACCATCGTCGCCGCCGCGAAGAGCGCCGTCATCCTCCTCCGCATCCGACCATTCTCCCTCACCGGTCGAACCGCCGCATGGTCGCGATGGCCCACTCGCGGCCCTGGCGGATGCACGCAGGGATGCCGAGTCCTCGAAAGGCGGCCCCGGTCACCGCGACACCCGGAGCGTCAACCGCCAGGGCGTGCTCGATGGCATCGATCCGGCCGAGGTGCCCCGGCCTGTACTGCGGGAAGGATCGGGACCATCGGGTGACGCGCCACGCCGTCGGAGCGGCCGCGAGACCGAGATGCACCTCCAGATCGGCCAATGCTGCAGCGACCACGTCGTTGTCATCGAGCTCGACGGCATGCTCGTCACCCCACCGGCCGAGCGATGCCCGCAGGATCACCTGTCCCGGCTGCTTCCAGTGCGCCCACTTCGTCGATGCCCACGAGACGGCCGTGACGTGGCGCTGGACGGGCTTCGGCACGAGGTGACCGCTGCCGTCGAGCCGTCGGCCGACCGCCGCCTCGGGGAACGCGAGGCTCACCATCACGACGGAGGCATAGCCGATCCCGGCAAGCCCGGATGCTGCCGCAGGCGACACATCTCGCAGGAGACGACCGGCCTCGTAGGCCGGCGTGGCGAGGAGGACGGCGTCAGCGTCGAAGCCGTCCACGGACCAGCGTCCGGCTGCGAGCGGTGCAACGACATCGACACGCGTCCCCAACCGCACCTGGGTGTTGTCGAGCGCGCCAACAAGCCCGGCCACCAAGGCCTCCATCCCCCCGCGTGGGGCGACGAAGACGGGCCCTGCTGGTGGTGTCGGGCGCCGTCGCAACCCCAACAGCAGGCTGCGCGAGGAGGCCGCCGCCTCGGCGATCTGCGGCGAGGTCGCGGCCAGGCTCAGGTGCGACGCGTCGCCCGCGTTCACGCTCCCGACCAACGGGTCCACGAGCCGATCGAGCACCTCCCGCCCGAAGCGCCGCTCGATCAGCGCGCCGAGGTTGTCGGGCGCCGGATGGCCACGGGGCACGAGCGGCTCGACGGCGGCCCTCGCCTTCGCGCCCCAGCTCAGCAGGGGCGAGCGAACGAGTCGTCCGAGGCCCGCCGGCACGCCGAGCACCAGCCCCTCCGGGATGGGGTGCAGGCGACCGTCCCACCACACGTAAGCCCGGCCGGTCGCCGGTGTGACGAGGTCGTCGAGGCCGAGGTCGCGCACGAGATCGAGGCCCCACGGCACCCGGGCCAAGAAGGCATCGGCCCCCTCGTCCACCGCGGGCAGACCCGCGAACGCAGAGGTGCGGAGCTTGCCCCCGAGCCGGTCGTCGGCTTCGAAGATCGTGACGGCCGGCGGATCGGCGGCTCGCCGTAGCTCGTAGGCCGCCGCCAGCCCGGTGATGCCGCCGCCGACGATCGCGATGCGGGTCATCGACGGATCAGCGGGCGGCTCGGGCGACGACGAGCTCGGCGAGCGCCCCGAGGACCCGAGGATCGTCGTTCACGCAGGGGGTGCGAGCGAAAGCGAGATCGCGTTCGGCAGCCCGCCGGCTCGCCTCGATGTCGAGGTCGTAGAGCACTTCGAGGTGGTCGGCGACGAAGCCGCAGGCACAGACGAGCACGCCCGTCACGTCGTCGGCGCCAGCGAGCTCGTCGATGGCGGCCAGGATGTCCGGTCCGATCCACGGCTCGGGCGTTCGCCCCGCAGATTGCCAGGCGGTGTCCCAGGCGACCCGCTCCGCAAGCTCGGCAGCCGCGGCGATCGCCCCAGCGGTGGCCCGTAGCTGTTCGGGATAGGGGTCGCCGGTGGCCAAGATGCGCTCGGGCAGGCTGTGGGCGGTGAAGAGGACCTTCGCGCCCGCCGGCAGGGAAGCGAGGCCCGAGCTCACCCCAGCGGCCTCGAAGGCGATGTACTCGGGGAGCAGGTGCCAGTCCTCGATGCCGAGCACATCGAGCCCCGACGCCGCGCCCGCTGCGCCAGCCCGATCCAGGTACTGGCCGACGCTGAAGGCCGAGTAGTGCGGTGCCAGCACGAGGCCAACGGAGCGCCGGAACCCGTCGGCGGCCAGCGCGGCGACCGCGTCCTCGATCCTCGGCGCGGCGTGCTTCAGGCCGAGCACGACCTCGAACTCCCCGGGTGAGGTGGCGTCGAGGGCCGCCTGCAGACCGAGGCGCTGCGCGTCGGTCCGCTCGGCGAGAGGGGAGAGCCCGCCGATGGCGTCATAGCGCGCCACCAGGTCGGCGAGCTGCTCGGGCGCCGGCGGGCGACCCCGCCGGATGTCGGTGTAGTAGGCCTCGATCTCGCTCGCGTGCCGTGGCGTGCCGTAGGCCATCAGCAGCACGGCGGTGCGCGCTTCGCTCATGCTGTGGGCCACTCGTGCACGAGGTCGACCACCTGTTCGAGGATGGCTGGATCGGTCTCAGGAAGCACGCCGTGGCCCAGGTTGAAGATGTGGCCGGGCCGCCCGGCGTTGGCCTCGAGCACGTCGGCGACCCGGGGGGCCACCGCCACCCAGGGCGACAGGCACGCGGCCGGGTCGAGGTTGCCTTGTACGGCGCGATGGCCCACCCGGTCCCGAGCGTCGGCCAGGTCGACCCGCCAGTCGACGCCGACGACGTCGGCGCCGGCCTCGGCCATCATCGTCAGCAGCTCACCGGTGCTCACCCCGAAGTGGATGCGGGGCACGCCGAGCCCGGCCAACCCGGCCAGGACCTTGGTGCTGTGGGGCAAGGCGTAGCGCCGGTAGTCGGCTGGGGTCAGCTGGCCGGCCCACGAATCGAACAGCTGGACGGCCTGCACGCCCGCCTCCACCTGCGAGCGCAGCGAGGCGAGCGCGAGGTCCGCCAGGCGGTCGGCCAGGGAGTGCCAGAGGGCCTCGTCGGTGTACATCAAGCGCTTGGTGGCCACCCAGGTGCGCGTCGGGCGGCCCTCCACCAGGTAGCTGGCGACGGTGAACGGCGCCCCGGCGAAGCCGATCAGGGGCACCGCCAGCTCCTTGGCCAGGATGCGGACGGTCTCGAGCACGTAGGGCGTGTCGGCGTCCGGGTCCAGCGGGCGGAGCCGAGCGAGGTCGGCGGCCGTGCGGAAGGGGCGCTCGACCACGGGTCCGGTTCCGGGAGCGATGTCCACGCCGAAGCCGATCGCCGCCACCGGGACGACGATGTCCGAGTACAGGATGGCCGCGTCGACGCCGTAGCGCCGGACCGGCTGGAGGGTGATCTCGGCGGCCAGCTCGGGGTCCGCGATGGCATCCAGGATCGAGCCCTCGCCCCGCACCGCCCGGTACTCCGGCAGCGAACGCCCGGCCTGGCGCATGAACCACACCGGCGTGCGGTCGGTCGCCTCGCCCCGGCAGGCGGCCAGGAACGGGTGGTCGCTCGGTGCAGTCATGGCTCGATCAGGCTAGTGGCGCCTCGTGAACGAGCAGCGAGGCAGCGGAGGCCTCGGCCTCGCGGGTCACCTCGGCCATGCGGCGGGGATCCATCGCGCTCGTCGTGAGGCCCATGACGTCGAGGTCGGCCGGGCCGGGCTCCACCACGACCACCCGCACCCCCGTGCGCCGGGCGGCGGCCAGCTCCCGGACGAGCAGCCGGTGCCACCACCAGCGCCCGGTCGAGGCCGGTCGAACCGCGGCGCCGGCGCGGATCGACATGGGCGACACGACCACGATCGTGCCGAGCTTGCGGCCGACCAGGAGGTCGGCGTTCGTCGGCGAGTGTGCTCCCCCGTCGACGTAGCGCTCGCCGTCGATCTCGACCGGGGCGAAGACACCCGGGATGGCCGAGGACGCCTCGACGGCGGTGGCCACGTCTGGTTGGGGGCTCGGGTCGCGGCCGAACACCGCTCGCTCCCCGTCGCGGAGGCGAAGCGCGCACAACCAGAGGTCGCGGTCGGGCCATCGGCCTCGGCCGGCGTAGACGGCGCGGATCCGGTCGCCGATGACGGCCGTCGACTGGGCACCCGCCGGGAGGCCGCCGGCCATGAGATGGCCCGGTCGGGCCCGCCACGGCCGCATCGCCGACCGAAGGAGCAGCTCGGGTGACGCCGGTCGGGGGAGGCCAGCGGCCGAGGCGAGGTCGAAGGGCAACGATGTCATCGGGCGCGGTTGCGCGGCCACGACGCGTGCCCCTTCGCCCGACAGGGGCTGGCCCAGCACCCGGGCCGCAAAGTCCGCCGGTGGCAAGCCGGCTCGCAGGAGCGCACCGACGCCACTACCCGCCGAGGTGCCCACGATCACGTCGGCGTCGCGTGCATCCCATCCATGGCGGGCGAGGGCTCGCAGGGTGCCGGCGTGGTAGGCGTGGCCGACCAGACCACCTGCTCCGAGCACCAGGCCGACGCCCCCCATCGCCGCATCCTGGCACCCGTTGGGTGGGCCGCGCGGCCCATGTCCGGCACCGACCGGGACCACCAGAATCGGGACACCAGCCGGTAAGGTGATTGGTCCCCAGTGCCTGGGGGGCCACCACAGGAAGGCACATGACCACCCACCACCCGGACCTCGAGGCGGAGCAGGCGTACCTCGATCACGCCTACGCCTGCCTGGAGCGGGCCCGGGCGGACGCCTTCCGGTTGCGCAACCTCACCGAGGTGGGGCGCGGCGGTACCCACCAGGCGCGCTACGAGCGCGACGTGGTGGAGGAGGCCATCGTCAGCCGCCTCTCGCAGCTCGAGCTACATGATGCCGCGCTCGTGTTCGGCCGCATCGACCGTGACGCCTCGGCGATCGCCGACGGCAACGGCCACGACGGCAACGGCCACGGTCATGACGACGGCAACGGTCACGACGGCATCGAGTCGTTCCACATCGGTCGCATCGCCGTGGCCGACGAGGAACGAGATCCGGTCGTCGTCGACTGGCGGGCCCCCGTGGCCGAGCCCTTCTACCGAGCGACCGGCCGCAACGCCATGGGCCTCCTGCGCCGTCGGCACTTCTCGGTACGCGGTCGCCAGCTGCTGGCCATCGAGGATGAGCTGTTCGGCGAGGGCCATCTCGGCATCGGCCGGGAGGACGAGGCTCCCTTCGGTCTGCGGGGCTACAGCACGCTCATCGAGGCGCTGGAGCGCAGCCGCAGCGGGCAGCTGGGCGACATCGTGGCCACCATCCAGGCCGAGCAGGACGAGATCATCCGCTCCCCTCAGTCCGGCGTGCTCGTGGTGCAGGGTGGTCCCGGCACCGGCAAGACGGTGGTGGCGCTCCACCGGGCGGCATACCTGCTCTACACCTTCCGCTTTCCCCTGGAGGACCAGGGCGTGCTGGTCATCGGCCCCAACCGCGTGTTCCTGCGCTACATCGAGCGGGTCCTGCCCTCCCTCGGCGAGGCCGGTGTCGAACAGGTCGTGCTCAACGACCTCGTACCGGATGTCCGCTTCGGTGGTCGGGAGAGCCAAGTCGCGTCGCGGGTCAAGGGGGATCCGAGAATGGCCCAGGTGCTGGCCAAGGCCGTCCGCGACCGGGAGCGCTCCCTTCGCGAGGACCTCGTGGTGCCCTACGGTCTCACCAACCTGCGGCTCACCGTCGCCGACAGCGAACGCATCGTCAGCGCGGCGCGTCGGCGGTTCCGACGCCACAACGCGGCGCGCCGCTTCGTGGAGGCC
>CAZTVJ010000578.1:0-18485 GCA_964616935.1 uncultured Acidimicrobiales bacterium
CCCGCTGGTGGACCGTTACGTTTCATTTCGTTACGTCGGCGCACGGCGACGCCTGCAACGGTGGGCGACCGCGGAAATGGCGCTCCGACGACCGTGTCCGGGCATTCCCGGGCACGTCGTACGGCGACCCCGACCCGGCCACGGTCGCGGTCGAGATCGAAGAGCGACGCGCGAGCTGTGGCGTGCCAATTGATCGTCGATCGGAACAGACACGCACCCGCGAGGTCGCGATGAACTCGACGACGACCGGCACCCGCTCGGCGAGGACGATGGCAGCGAGCCAAAGCCAGCCGAACCGCGCGCAACGACGTCAAGCAGCCAGCGATGACCGCCGGCGTCGGTGATACCGCCCGAGGTATCAGCATCGGCCACTCACACAACCACTCACACAACGACTCACTCGACCACACACACACAGGCTGCCAACTGCGACGAATCGGGATTCGAATCAGCCACGTGAGGCCGTGGTCGACTTCCCCGGGCAGAGCCCCAGCCGGACGTAGACTGCAATCATGGCGAGCGACGTCGTGCCCGAGATCGACCTCGAGAAACTCTGTCGAGGGATGCGGCCACCGACCGACGACGAAGTCCCGACCGCTCTCGACGGGACCCGGCTCGACACGAAAGAGAAGTTGATCGCTCACCTCGACGAGATCAACAGCCATCGAGATCAGCTGCGTGCCCGCTGATCCAGCAGGGTTCGATCCGCACCGGATCCTCGAAACACTTCGCCGCCACGGCGTCGAGTACGTGCTCATCGGCGGGTTCGGCTCACAGGTTCGTGGGGCCACCCGCCAAACCTTCGACCTCGATGTCGTTCCATCGACAACCACAGAGAATCACGAGCGGCTCGCCGCCGCACTCCGTGAGTTGAACGCCCGGCTACGGGTCGCTGGCATGACCGACGACGAGGCGAGGAAGTTGCCGGTCGTGATCGACGGGGCCACAGTCCGAGCATTCGGCAGCACCACTTGGACAACCGACGCCGGCCCACTCGACGTGCTCCACGACCTCCCGGTTGCCGGTGGTAGTCGACCCTACGACGAGCTGCTGCAACGAAGCGATGACTTCTCGCTGTCCGGAATCGTCGTCAGCGTCGCATCGCTGGATGACATCATCGACAGCAAGACTCATGCCGACCGCTCCAAGGATCGTGACGCACTACCCGAATTGCTCGAACTCCGTCGACAGGGTGACGAGCAGTAGGTCGTCCCGTTGCTCCCGTGGTTGCTCCCTTTTCGGCGACGATGGTCAGTCCGTAGAGCTGTGTGCAGGCAAAACGTCCTTGAACCCCGCTGTTGCTGAGATTCCCCCCAGCTCCACTCCACTCCACATCTTGCCTGCTAGATGGCACCTTTCGCGTCCGCTGGGAGCCCGCCTTCTACTGATTTCCACCGAGCGAGATCGACTCTCGTCGGAGTCCAGCCCGCTCCGCGACCGCTGAGGTCTCCTCGACCCGCCAGGGTGTGCCCGTCCGGCGACGGCTCGCGCAGTCGGGGGGCTGCCAGTGGCACCGGTCGAGTCGTTCGAGCCAACGATGAGGTCGTCATGCGGGGACACCCTCGAGCGAGGCGAGCGCGCACCTCCGAGCGCCACCCACCGGCACCGCGGGGATGCTCGAACGGGCACCGTCGGCGAGCATCATTGGGCGGCCGCCGCGCGACCTCGCCGGTTCCCGAGTGCGCAGTGGGCTGCCCATCGGCTGCTGCTGTCGGGTGGTGTTGGCCGAGGGCCAAGCCAGACGGGTCACGACTGCACTTGCGGTGCGCAGTCTGCTTCGAGATGCCAATGCTCTGGCCGGAGCCAGACAAGGCTTTGGCCGGAGCCAGACAAGCTGACGGCGCGGCCACCCCGACCGGCTCGAGCCCTGCGGAACGAGTGAGCAGGCGCGGCGTCGATCAGATCGAGCGACCGGCGTACGCCATGAGCCGGTCGGCGAGCGGCGCCTCGTCGGCGCATGGCTGGGCCTCCGCGAAGAGTCCGCTAGCCCGCAGCTCAGGGCTGAGCATGGCCTGGGCGGCATCCCAACCTGCTTGGAGCACGTCCGGATCGAGCCCGGTGCTCTGCCCCGTCGCGCGCGCCAGGTCGAGGGCGTGCACCGTGAGGTCGAAGACCGCGATGTTCGCGGCGACGCCTGCCGGCATGGTGCCGAACGGCAGTGTGACGATCCGCTCGAGCGCGCCCGGCTGCCCGAACGCGGCAACGGCCCGGTCCGCGGCGGCACCGAACACCGCACTCGGCTGATCCCCCACCAGATCGGTGGACATCAGCCGGCCGAACTCCTCGTCGGAGATCGAGCCGTTCTCGACGCACTCGGCAAACATGATCGACCCACCGGTCACGTGGTTCACGATCCCACGCACGTCCCACTCCGTGCACAGCGTGGGCGCCGACATCTGGTCGGGCTGGATGCCGTCCACCACCTGCCTGAGCTCGTTGACAACTCGAACCAAAGTGTCGTCGGGCATGCCAACCCCCTCTCGACGCCGCCACACACAGCGAGGATCTGGTTGTACCACGCATCGGCGAGATGTGCTCGCGGACCCGGGGTGGGCGCTGAGCGACTCGAACCGCAAACGCCGCACCGTCGCCGGCGGCCATGAGGACGGCGCCGAGGTTTCCCGGCGTTCGCGGGGTTGGCGAGTCGTGCCGCCGACGCCTGGCCGTCCGCAGTGGTCGTTGCCGATCGTCACGTAGCCTGCGGTGCCGCCGACCGCCCGGTGGTGTGACCGACGGGGGGAGCCAGGGTGACGCACGACGAGCGACTGGTAGCCGGGGACGACCGGATCGAAGAGCTCAGGCGCCAGATCCCTGCATGGATCAACGCCTTGGAACGGCCCGCGACACCAGCGGTGATGCCCGCCTTCGGACCACTGGCAGGTCTTCGAGCGGTGGGATCGGGCGTGTTGATCGCGCAGCCGTACATCGGCACGAAGCTGGCCGAGTTCGGCGCCGAGGTCATCCACATCGAGCGAGCAGGCGGTGATCCGTTCCGGACAACCGCGCCGTTGCTCACCCGCGGACCCCGACCGCATGGAGCCGACGAGGCCGACGTCGCGAAGAACAAGCTCTCCATGGGTGTCGACCTGAAGCAGGCCAGGGGACTCGAGCTCCTCATGGCCCTGTGGAAGATCTCCGACGTCTGGATGGAGTCCTCCGCTCCCGGGACCTGTGAACGCAATGGCATCACCAGCGAGCTCGCCCTGGCGGTCAATCCGCGCCTCGTCATCGTTCGGGTCTCCACCTACGGGCAATACGGCCAGGAGGACTACCTCGGTCGTCCCGGTTACGACGCTCTGGCCCAGGCGTACGGCGGCATGATGAACGTCACGGGCGACCCGGCCGGTCCTCCGCAGCGAGCGAAGGTCTTCACCGGCGACTACATCACCGCGTTGACCGGTTGGGCGGCCACCATGATGGCTCTGTGGGAGGTCAACAAGACCGGCCGTGGCCAGGTCATCGACCTCGCCCAGTACGAGGCTGTCGCCCAAACCCAGGGGAATTGCCTGCCCCTCTACACGGGCGAGGGTGTCGCCTATGGCCACACGGGCAACAAGGCACCGGGGTTCCAGCCGTATGACACGTTCCAGTGTCTCGACGGATGGGTGTTCATCGGGTGTCTCGGCCCGGTGATGTTTGCACGAGTGGCGCGAGTGATCGGGCTGGATCCGGGCGAGTACAGCTACGAGGCGTGCTCCCAGGACGCCGCCGCGGTCAGCTCCGACAAGGGTCAGGAGGTCGATCAGCGGCTCCGCGAGTTCTGTGCCTCGCGCACGGCTCTCGACGTGGAAACAGCCCTCAACCAGGCGCAGATCGGTTGCTCCCGCGTCTTCGGCGTCGAGGATCAGTACAACGATGCGCACTACCGCGCACGGGACATGACCGTCCCCGTCGTCGATCACCAGTCCGGAGTGCCGATCCACGTGTATGGCGTGGTGCCCAAGATGTCCCTCACGCCCGGACGCATCTGGCGAGGGGCGGCGTCGATCGGAGAGGACACGACCGACATCCTCTCGAAGATGCTCGGCTTGTCGGGAGAACAGATCGCGACGCTCTACGCGGACTGCGTCGTGCACCGCACCGAGCCCTTCACGACAGCACAGGTCGACCCAGCCCATCCCTGATGTCCATGGCCATCCGGATCGAGGCCGTGCTCCCGCTCGATCAGGAGCGCGCCGACGGCTGGCGCATCTGGTTCGGGTGCTGCGCACCGAGCCGCGCTGCTCGGCCTTCGACCGTTAGGTTGCTGTCCGTGCCCGACGTTGGTCCTGGCGTCGCTCTGGAGGCCGCCACCGCGAAGCCCGACGAGGTTCGTCAACACGTGCGGGCGTGGCTGCAGGTCAACTGGGATCCAGATGCTTCGCTCCAGAGCTGGCGATCCCGCCTCGTCGACGCAGGATGGGCGACGCCCTCCTGGCCGACGCGCTGGCACGGGCTCGGGTTGCCTGCCTGGGCCGACGGCGTCGTTGCCGACGAGATCGCCGAGTTCGGTGCCGCCGGATTGCCGGTGGGCGCCGGCATGGGCCTGGTAGCACCGACGATCCTCACCCATGGCTCGGACGCCATACGCGACCGGTTCTTGCGCCCGATCCTGACGGGCGAGGAGACGTGGTGCCAGCTGTTCAGCGAGCCAGGGGCCGGATCGGATCTGGCCGGATTGACCTCGCGTGCCGTGCTTGACGGCGACCGTTGGGTGGTCAACGGGCAGAAGGTGTGGAACACCAGCGCCCATCACGCGGACTTCGGCATGCTGGTCGCTCGAACGGATTGGGACGCACCAAAGCATCGGGGCCTCACCTACTTCGTCCTGCCGATGCACCAGGACACGATCGAGGTCCGGCCGTTGCGGCAGATGAACGACCACTCGTCGTTCAACGAGGTCTTCATGTCCGACGCGGTCGTCCCGAAGGACTTCGTCGTGGGCGACGTCGGGTCCGGCTGGTCCGTGGCCCTGACGACCTTGGCGCACGAGCGCAGGTTCGGTGCGATGACTGGGCCGAGAGCTCGAGACGGGCACGGCCGTGCCCTGAGCGAGGCAAGGAACGAAGCGGACGAACATCTCGCGACCTACACCTGGTATCCGCAACGGGCCGGCCGGGTGGACTTGGTGGTCGAGCACGCCAGGTCGGCGGGTTGCTCCAAGGATGCGGTGGTCCGCCAGGAGATCACCCGCCTGCTCTCCCTGCAGCACGTGAGTCAATGGACCGCTGATCGAGCGCGCGCCACACGCGTCCTCGGCCGCCCGCCCGGAGCCGAAGGCTCGATCGGAAAGCTGTCGCTCAGTCGAGTCGCGCGACAAGCATCGTTGGTGCATTCGTTGATCGGCGGCGCCTCCGGCCTGCTGGCCGGCGCTGACGGCGCGTTCGGTGGGGTGATCGCCGAAGTGCTGGTTTCCGTACCGGCGCAGTCCATTGCCGGCGGGACGGACGAGATCCAGAAGAACATCGTCGGCGAGCAGGTCCTCGGGCTGCCGCGCGAGCCAGCGGTCGATCGAGATCTGCCGTTCCGCGACGTCACACGGAACTGACCGACCTCGAGCGGAGGGGTCTGACCCCAGACGGCGGGCGATGAGCAGGGCGTTGAGCAGGGCGTCGCTCGTCAGCCGAGGCGCACCACGCCGGCACGTGGGTCGACCTCCACCATCGCGCCATCGGGGATCCGGGTGGTGGCCTGGCCGGCTCCGATCACGGCGGGCAGGCCGAACTCGCGGGCGACGATCGCGGCGTGGCAGAGCAAGCCGCCCTCCTCGACGACCAGCGCGCCGAGGATCGGGAGGAACGAGTTGCACGACGGACCGGTGAACGCGGCGATCAGCACGTCTCCCGGTTCGAGCCGCTCGAGTGCCTCGATACCGTCTCGTACGACGCAGGCTCGGCCGCGGTAGGGCGAATCTCCGATGCCGATTCCGTGCAGGACCTCGTTCGAGCTCGGGGTCGCATCAGCACCGAGGTTGGACATCAGGGCAGCGGTGGCACGGGCCACGGCCGGCGGAAGTGCCGCAAGCGGTGGAGGGGCCTCGGGATCCCCGAGCACGCGCGGCGGCGGCATCGCCTCGACGGCATCGCGCTCAGCAGCGCGCAGGGCGAGATCATCAGCAGTTGGACCCACTCCCCCTCGCCGCTGCGCGAACGTCAAGTGCAGCAAACTCGTGACCTGATCCTCGACGCGCTCATCGGGTTGCTCGACGGCCGCCGTTCCGACGAGGTCACGACGAGCGACATCGCGCACGCGGCCGCCGAAGCACTGTTCAACGCCGATCCCCGTCGCTTCGCCGACAGCACACGAGCTCATTCCGTGCAGTTCGAGGTGGTCATCGGACGCGCCGTGCCCGAGCTGAGCCCCCGCGACCGCCGCCGCCTCGCGGCCGTGATGCGCTGCTGCTGTCATCGCAGGCATGGCTCAGGATGCGAGAGGAGTATGGCGTGCCAGGCGTCGAGTCGGGTCCCATGGTGGCCTGGGTGCTCGACGCCATCCTCCACGAGATCCAACGCGAGAACCCGCCCCCTCCGTTCCCCGCGCAGCCGGCCTGATCGGCCTGAGCCCGGACGAGGGGAAACACCGACCGAACTAGACTGAGCAGGTGATTGAGCGAGTCCTCGAGGTGACGACCAGCGCCGAAGCTGACAACGACGACCGGCGTTACTGGTGGGCACAGCCGCGATCAGCTCGGCTCTCGCACGCGCTGTTGCTCCGGAGGCTCAACTATGGAACCGATCGAGTTTCCGAGCGACTTCAGCGAGTTCTTGAGGTTGCTCAACGTCCACCACGTTGAGTACCTCCTCGTCGGCGGCTTCGCCGTCGCGATACACGGCTACCCGCGAGCCACGGCGGACATGGATGTCTGGGTCGCTCGCAATGCTCGCAACGCCGACCGCATCGTCGCAACGCTCCGCGAGTTCGGATTCGACCTACCGTCGCTGAACGTCGAGCTCTTTCTCGAACCTGATCGCATCGTGCGAATGGGCAATGCACCGATTCGCATCGAGGTGCTCACCAGCATCGACGGCGTGGACTTCGGCGAGTGTGCCCGGCGCTCGATCATCCAGATGGTCGATGGATCGGAGGTCCCCGTCATCGGCCTCGATGACCTCAAGGTCAACAAGAGGGCGAGCGGACGTAGCAAGGACCTCGCCGATCTCGACAACCTCCCGTAGGGATCTGGAACCGCCACGCGTGATGACCACCCTCATCGCGTACCTAGCAGATCGTGATCGCTTGCGGCCTGGCCTCGGCGTAACGTCGGTGCGTGGCCCGACTCGACACGACGGACCGAGCCAGCCTCCCGAACAGCGCCTTCGCCTACGTCGACTCCCATGGCCAGCGTCGATTGCCGATCCATGACGAAGCGCACGTGCGCAACGCCCTCGCTCGGTTCGGCCAGGTCACCTTCGAGAGCGAGGAGGCCAAGGACCGTGCCCGAACCAGGCTGCTCAACGCGGCCAAGAGGTTCCGGATCGTGCCGGTCGGGTTCATCTCCGGTCAGCTGCGATCGGAGCGCCAGCTCGGGCAGGTCGAGGGGCCCGCGACCGCACCGCTGCCGTCGGGGTTCGTGACCATGCTGATGACCGACATCGAGGGCTCCACCGCGCTCGTCCACCGACTTGGCGACCGATACGGCGAGCTGCTCGTCGAGGTGCGAGACGTCCTCAAGGTCGCGGCGCAGGAGGCGGACGGTCACGTGGTCGAGGCTCGTGCCGACGAGTTCTTCGCCGTGTTCGAGTGCCCCGGATCCGGCCTCGACGCGGCGGTGGCAGTGCAGCGCGACCTCCGCGGACGGGCCTGGATGGAGGATGTCGAGGTGCGGGTACGGATCGGCATGCACAGCGGCTACCCCACCCAGAGCGCGGGCAACTACATCGGCATGGCCGTCCACACGACGGCGCGGGTGTGCGGGTCGGCCCACGGTGGCCAGATCCTCGTCACCGGCGACACGCGGGAAGCGGCACAGGCATCGAAGCCCGAGGGCGTGCGGTTCCGCAAGATGGGCCGCTACCAGCTGCGCGGACTTCCCGCTCCGGTCCAGCTGTTCCAAGTCGCAGCCTCCGGCCTGCAGACCACGTTCCCTCCGCTGCGGGCACCCCTCACCAGCGAGACCGCCACGACGCCCGCGACGACGGCCTGATCGCATGTATCGCCAGGTTCCCGCCCCCCTCGCCCACAAACCGTCGCATGTCTCGACCGGCACCCTGCCGTCCGCCGCCGAGGTACAGCTCTTGCTCGACGAGGCACACGAGCAGTACCGGGATCTCGACGAGGGATTCGTGGCCGACTACATCCCTGCACTGGCGCGGGTCTCGCCGGATCTCTTCGGTGCCTGCGTCGTGGCGACGTCGGGCGCGTTGTTCACCGTCGGCGAGGCCACCTACGAGTTCTCCATCCAGAGCGTGTCCAAGCCCTTCGTGTTCGCCCTCGTCTGCCAACAGCTGGGTCACCGGCTGGCCCGTGAGCGGCTGGGCGCCAACAGCACTGGGCTGCCCTTCAACTCGGTCATGGCGATCGAGCTGAACCCGGACCGGACCATGAACCCGATGGTGAACGCCGGCGCGATCGCCACGACCAGCCTGGTGCCGGGCGCCACCGCCGAGGAGAAGTGGCAGTTCGTCCAGGACGGCCTTTCGCGGTTCGCGGGCCGGTCCCTGCGGCTCGACGCCGACGTGTACGAGTCGGAGGCCGCCACGAACTTGCGCAACCAGGGGATCGCCCATCTCCTCCAGAGCTACGACCGCCTCTACTTCGACCCGGACGACGCGACCGACGTGTACACCAAGCAGTGCTCGCTCCTGGTGAGTGCCAAGGACCTGGCCGTCATGGGTGCGACGCTCGCTGACGGGGGCGTCAACCCCGTCACCCTTGAGCGGGTGATCGACGCTGAGCACTGCAGCAGCGTCCTGGCCGTGATGGCGACCGCTGGACTGTACGAGCGCTCCGGTGACTGGCTCTACGAGATCGGGCTCCCGGGCAAGAGCGGGGTGAGCGGTGGCATCGTCACCGTCTCGCCGGGCAAGGGAGGCCTCGGGACCTTCTCGCCACGGCTGGACGAGGCGGGCAACAGCGTGCGCGGGCAGATGGTGACGAAGCACCTCTCCGAACGGCTCGGCCTGAACGTGTTCGCATCACAGCCAGCCGACTGAAGGCCTACGACCGCTCGATCCAACGTTGGGTCGCCGGAACGAGCACGGCGAGGGCGCAGGCACCAGCGACGACTGCGGTGATGCCGAACATGCGGTGCTCACCGACGATCGCGATGACGACCGCGCCACCCGTGATCAAGGCAAGAGCCGACAGGGCGAAGGTGACACGTCCCGTGCGGCTGGCCGTCAGCTTCGCCGTGGCCCGTGCCGCGTGTGAACGGGTGCGGTCGAGCGTTCGTTCCGCCCAGGCGAACTCGGTCGCCAGGATGGCGAGACCGGCCACGATGACGATGACGCCAGGCCCTGGGAGGACGAGCATGACGAGGCCGGCTCCGAGGACGCCAGCGCCGACGACGAGCACGAGGAGCCGTCTCATCGTCGACAGGACCCAACGGCTCGGTGCGATGCGGCGGCGGGGCGGGGTGGGCATGCTGGCCTTTCGATGGACTCGTCGGTCGATCGAAGGTCTCTCCCACTCGATGGAGCCGGACTACCGGGACCGGTGGCCGGTCCGTGATGGCGGCAGTTCCGTGGACGGGATACTCCCCTTCGCCCATCAGCCTAACGGGACATCGGCGACCCGTGTCGTGGCGGTTGCAGGAAGCGGTTGGCGCCGCAGTTGGCGAACGGGCGAGTATCCCGTCCTGTGACCGAGCCGATCGCTCCCGAGCTGGCGCCCGTTCGGGCTGGTGAGGCGCTCGACTGGGTCGCGCTCGAGGCGTACGTGAGGGACGGTGTGCCCGACCTCGAGGGATCGATGGCGGTGCTCCAGTTCCCCAATGGATCGGCCAACCTCACCTACCTGCTGCAGTTCGGCACCACCGAGCTGGTGCTGCGGCGGCCACCGTTCGGCATCGTGGCCCCGGGCGCGCACGACATGCGGCGGGAGTTCCGGGTGCTGTCCCGCCTGTGGCGATCGTTCGATCGAGCTCCCCGGGCCTACCTGTTCTGCGACGACCACGACGTGATCGGTGCGGACTTCGTGGTGATGGAGCGGCGGCGCGGTGACGTGGTGCGTGGAGCCCTGCCACCGTCGATGGCTGCCCATGCCGACGTCGGCCGGCGGCTGGGCTTCGCCCTCGTCGACGCCATGGCCGAGCTGCACCTGCTCGACCCCGTCGCCAGCGATGTCGCCGACCTGGGCCGTCCCGAGGGGTTCGCCGCCCGGCAGGTGGCGGGCTGGAAGACCCGCTGGGAGCTGGTCCGGCCCGACGACGGCCCCATCGTCATGGATGAGCTGCCCGACCACCTCGCGGCGACGGTCCCCGAGCCCACGCGGGTCTCGGTGGTCCACAACGACCTGAAGCTCGACAACTGCCAGTTCGACCCGGCCGATCCCGACCGCGTGCAGTCCATCTTCGACTGGGACATGGCCACGCTAGGTGAGCCCCTTGTCGACCTCGGCACCCTCCTCAACTACTGGCCCGATCCGAGCGATCCACCCGACGCCGGTCGGGTGAGCCACGAGGGCCTCCTCGCCATGGGCCTGCCGACGCGGGCCGAGGTGACGGCTCGCTACGCGGAGCGGACCGGTCTCGACGTGTCGAGCGCGGGGTGGTACGAGGCGTTCGCCCAGTGGAAGACCGCCGTCGTGATCCAGCAGCTGCACCTGCGCTGGGTGCGCGGCGAGAGCACCGACCCCCGCATGGCCACGATCGCCGACCGGCTGCCTGTGCTGGCCGCCAGCGCCGCCGCGCTCCTGGACCTCGGCTGACCGCCGGAATCCCCACCGCCACCGACGTAGGGTCGTCGCAGTGACCCCGATCGACTACCTCCAGCACGTGCGTGACGAGTCAGCTCGGTTCGTTCAGTGCCTTGCCGCGGCGGACCCGTCGGCACGCGTCCCGTCGTGCCCGGATTGGGACGCGGCGGATCTCGCCTGGCACCTGACCGAGGTGCAGCAGTTCTGGTGCACCATCGTCGCGGAACGGCTCGACGACCCGGAGCCGGCGGAGGCCATGAAGCCCGAGCGACCGGCGGACTACCAAGAGCTGCTCACCCTGTTCACTGCCACGAGTGGCACCTTGGTGGACGTGCTCACCTCCACGCCGCCCAGCACGCAGGTGTGGACATGGGCCGACGATCACACCGTCGGCTTCGTTCGGCGGCGCCAGGCCCACGAGGCGCTGATCCACCGCCTCGACGCGGAGCTGGCGCTCGGCGAGGTCACCGCGTTCGACCCAGCGCTGGCCACCGACGGCATCGACGAGGCCCTCCGTGTCATGTACGGCGATCCGCCGTCATGGAGCACCTTCACGAGCGACGGCACGCTGGCAGCGGTCGAGACGACCGACACAGGCGCGGCATGGGGCTTGACCTTCGGCCGGTTCACGGGGACGAGCCCGAACACGGGCACCACGTACGACGACGACATCTTCGTGGTCGCCGACACGCTGGAAGCCGCGCCCGCGTTCACGCTGCGAGGCAAGGCGGGCGACCTCGATGCGTGGCTCTGGAGTCGTGCCGGCGAGGACCGGGTCGAGGTCGTCGGCGACCGGACCGCGTTCGGTCGTCTCGCGGCCATCGTCAGCCAGGGCATCGCCTGACCATCCGTGCTCGGGCGTCAGGCGCCGGACCGCAGGACGCTCAGCGAAGGCCGCTCGTTGAGCGTGGCCGGATCGAAGCCGGCCATCCGCCTGTAGGCGTTCGACAGCTCGGCCAGCTCCTCGTCACCCAGGATGTCGTGGATGTCTTCGAAGCCGTCCGGCGCGCGTTTCTCCACGATCTCCATGCAGCGCTCGGGACCGACGGCGCGGTTGGCGAGAACAACCGCCGAGGTGGCCGGGCGCCGCTCGGCGTCGTAGGCCGCGACGGCCGCCCCGACCGTCGGTTCGAGCGCCAGCGACCGGGCCAGGACCCGTGCGTCGAGGATGGCCTGCGAGGCACCGTTCGACCCGACGGGGTACATCGGGTGAGCCGCGTCACCGAGCAACGTGACCCGATCATGGTCCCACGTGGCCAGCGGGTCGCGGTCCACCATGGGGTACTGCAAGATCGGGCCGGCCGCGGCCATCAGCTGCGGTACGTCGAGCCAGTCGAACGTGAACGACGAGAAGTGCGCCAGGACGTCACCGAGGTCAGCCTGGTGCTCCCAGTCCTGGCGAGGCATCGGCTGGTCATCGGCCACCTTCACCTCCGCCACCCAGTTCACGAGCTGGAGACCATCGTCCAGGTCCTGGATGGGGTAGATGACGACGCGCCGGCGGATGTGGCCGGCCATCGCCATCGTCCGACCGGTCAGGAACGGCGAGTGAACGGCCGTCCCCCGCCACATGGTGACGCCGTTCCACAACGGCGGTCCCTCGTCCGGATGGAGCTGCGCGCGGACGACCGAGTGCACGCCATCGCAACCAACGAGCAGATCGGCGCGCGCCTCGGCCCGGCGATCACCGGAGCGGGGGTGGTCGAACACGGCCGCCACGCCGGATGCATCCGCGTCGAACGCGGCGAGGTGATGCCCGGCGTGGAAGTGAGCCGCACCGAGCCGTTCCAGGACCGCCTCGTGCAGCACCGCGAGCAACGCACCCCGATGGATGGACAGCTGCGGCCACAGGTAGCCCGCCGCGATGCCGCGCGGCTCGGCGTAGATCCGCTGGCCGTGGCGGTTGTAGTAGGCCAGCTCGGTGGTGCGGCTGGCCCTGGCATCAAGGGCCTCGAGAAGGCCCAGCTCGGTCAGCTCTCGCACGGCATGGGGGAGCACGTTGATGCCCACGCCCAGCTCACGAACCTCGGTGGCCGACTCGAAGACGTCGACGTCGACGATCCCGGCAGCATGGAGCGACAGAGCGAGCGCACAGCCCCCGATGCCGCCTCCGACGATCATCACTTGCATCGCGGTACCTCCCCGACGACGACATCTTGGCGCAGCGATCGGTCGGTCGAGACGGGCGCCGCCGTGGCACACTCCCCCGCATGGATGAGGCGGCCGCCGAAACCCCGACGCCGACCGAGGGGCCCAAGCGCACCATCGTGACCCGCGGGAAGGACAGCGTCGCGAAGGCCAAGGTCCGGGCCGAGGAGATCCGGGTGCGGGCCGAAGCCACCCGACCGAGGTCGGTGTCCCTGGATGTGGCGATGGGGTCGTACGAGCACGACGCCGCGGTCGGTGGTGGCATCCTCGCTGGTGCCGTCGCGTTCCGGGTGTTCCTCTTCATCGTGCCCTTCGTCTTCTTCCTCGTGGTGGCCCTCGGCCTCGCCGCCGACGCATCGGGGCGCACAACGCAGGAGCTCGTGTCAGAGGCAGGGTTCGCTGGGCTCGTGGCCAGCAGCATCAACGCCGGTGGCACGCCTTCGTTCTGGGGGCGCATGAGCATCCTTGCCGTCAGCGGATTCGCCATGCTCCTCGGGGCCCGCACGCTGGTGAAGGTCCTCAACGTCGTCCACGTGCTGGTGTGGCGGCTGCCCAGATCCCGTGTGCAAAAGCCCGTTTCCGCCATCGCCGGTCTGATCTTCTCGGTGGCCTTCACCTTGGCGCTCGCGCACGGAACATCTCGACTGGGCGATGCCTCGCTGTTGTTCTGGCTTCTCGGCCAAGTCGTGCTCAGTGCCTACATGTTCGCCGTGTGGCTGATCGCGTCGAAGGTGCTCTTCGCGCATCCTCCCGAGGTCAGCTGGAAGGACTTCGTGCCCGGTGCACTTCTCGTCGCCGCCGGGATCGGGGGGCTGCAGCTGTTCACCGTGCTCTTCCTCGTCCGCTCGTTCGAGCGAAGGTCGGAGACCTTCGGCGCCATCGGCGGTTCGCTGTCGCTTCTGCTGTGGGCCTACGTGGTCGGGCGGGTCCTGACCGCCACCGTGGTCCTCAACTCCGTGATCTGGCGACGCACCCAACCTGAGGCCACCACAACGTCGCTGCTTCCGCCCCCGGCGCCACCTCCCTTTCCGCCGCCGGGCTGAGCGGCCGCCCCCGGAGGATTCGTCTGGCATCGTGGAGCCAGGACCGATCGAGGGGGCAAGCGATGGAGCCGGGCCAGTTCGAAGGGGTGACCGGGCGAACGCTCGAGACGTCGACGCCGTGGTGGCCACCGCTGCCATCGGCGGCACCGGGAGCGCCGAACATCGTCGTCGTCCTTCTGGACGACGTCGGTTACGCGCAGTTCGGCTGCTACGGCTCGGACATCTCGACTCCGACCTTCGACCGCCTCGCCGCCGACGGACTCCGCTACGCCAGCTTCCACACGACCGCGCTGTGCTCGCCCACCCGCGCCTGCTTGCTCACCGGCCGCAACCACCACGCCAGCGGCATGGGGCGCATCGTCGAGTTCGCGTCCGGGTTCCCCGGCTACGACGCGACGATGCCCAAAGCCAACGGGATGCTCCCGGAGATCCTCGTTCGCAACGGCTATGCCACCCACTGCGTCGGCAAGTGGCACCTGGCTCCGGCCGCCGACGCGGTGATGGGCGGGCCCCGCGATCGCTGGCCGCTCGGCCGGGGCTTCGAGCGCTACTACGGCTTCCTCGCCGGCGAGACCGATCAGTACCACCCCGACCTCGTCGACGACAACCACCAGGTCGAGCCACCCCGCACACCCGAGGAGGGCTACCACCTCACCGAGGACCTGGCCGACAAGGCCATCCTCTACCTGAAGGACCTCCGTGCTGTCGCACCGACCAAGCCCTTCTTCCTCTGGTTCGCACCCGGCGCCTGCCATGCACCGCACCAGGCGCCGCGCTCGTTCATCGACCGCTACCAGGGGCGGTTCGACCAGGGCTGGGACCGGTGGCGCGACGAGGTGTTTGCTCGCCAGGTCGCTTCCGGGCTGCTCCCGCCCGGCACGCGCCTGAGCGAACGACCACCATGGGTCGCGGCGTGGGATTCGCTCACCGACGACGAACGCCGCCTCTACGCGCGGATGATGGAGGTGTACGCCGGCTTCCTCGAGCACACCGATGCCCAAGTGGGTCGCGTCCTCGACGCCGTCGATGCCATCGGCGAGCTCGACAACACGATCGTCGTCGTGATGAGCGACAACGGGGCCAGCGCCGAGGGCGGCCCTCGCGGTTCGTTCAACGAGCTCTTCTTCTTCAACGGCGTACCCGAGGTGCTCGATGAGAACTTGCGGCGCATCGACGACCTCGGCGGACCGCACGCCCACAACCACTACCCATGGGGTTGGGCATGGGCGGGGAACGCGCCGTTCAAGAAGTGGAAGCGCGAAACCCACGAAGGAGGCGTCGCCGACCCGCTGATCGTCCATTGGCCGGCCGGTGCAGGGCGCCTCGGGCAGACACGCCACCAGTACGTCCATGCCATCGACCTGGCCCCTACCTTGCTCGAGCTGATCGGCATCGAGCCGCCCGACGAGATCGCTGGCGTCGTCCAGCACCCGTTCGACGGGGTGAGCTTCGCCCACACCCTGGCCGACGCCGACGCGGCGAGCACGCGGACCACGCAGTACTACGAGATGCTCGGCTCGCGCGGCATCTACCACGATGGCTGGAAGGCGGTGGTCTTCCATCCGCTTCCCATGGCGGCCTACGACGGCAGCGACCCCTTCCGCCCCTTCGACGAGGACGTCTGGGAGCTGTACCACGTGGCGGAGGACGCTTCGGAGACGATGGACATGGCGAGCACCCACCAGGACAAGCTCGCCGAGCTCATCGAGCTGTGGTGGGCAGAGGCCGAGCGCAACCAGGTGCTGCCGCTCAACAACCTGCCCGGGCGTCATGGCGACCGGCGCCATCGCCGCGAGCGCTACGAGTACCAGCCCGGCATCGGCTCACTCCCCGAAGCCGTCGCGCCCAACCTGCGCAACCGGGCTTGGACCATCACCGCCGAGCTGAACAATCCCGACGGCAGCGGAAGCGGGGTGATCGCCTGCCAGGGCAGCGCGGCGGGCGGCTACGCGCTCTACATCAAGGACCGCCGGCTCCACTTCGTCTACAACTTCGTCGGGCTGACCGTCACGACGGTGAGCGCTGACGCGGACCTACCGCTGGGGCCGGTCACCGTCGGGTGCACGTTCACGCCCACCGCACGGTTCGCCGGTGACATCGAGCTGGCATACGACGGCGCACCCTTGGGTCACGGTCATCTCGACCGGACGATCCCGGTCACCTACGGGGTGGCCGGCTTCAGCGTCGGCCATCAGCGCGGCGCCGCCATCACCCCGGCGTACCGGCCGCCGTTCGCCTTCCGCGAGGGGGTGCTTCGGCGGGTCGTCGTCGAGACAGCCGGGCGAGCCTGGCGCGATCCTTCTGCCGAGCAACGAGCCGGCCTCGCCATCCAATGAGGCAGCCGGCGGCCCGCGTGCGCCGTCAGCCGGGCGGCTTGGGGGTGGCGAGGAGCAAGCCGACGGCCAGCAGCATGATGAGCACGCCCACGGCGATCAAGCCGTAGCGCGCACCGCGTACGCGGAAGTGACCGCTGATGCCGACGAGGAACAGCACGGTGGCCAGGAACACCGTGATGCGCACGTACTGGTCGGCCGTCTCGCCCGCCTCGGCGCCCTCGACGTAGCGCTCGTCGGCCTTGGCATCCAGCTCCGCGGCGCGTTCCACGTCCGGTTGGACGTACTCGTCCATGAACGTGGGTCCGGGCGGAGCGTCCGGGTTCGTCGCGGGGTCGGTGGCGATCCACGCGTCGAACGCCACCTTGAACTCGGGCCGGAACCGCCGCTCGGCGATGGCCATCGCACTCGCATCCTTGGCGATGTACGCCGTGAACCACGCATCGAAGGTGGACGAGTCGAAGTCGCGATCGGCTCCAGCCTGGGCGAGAGCCCGGTTGGCCTCGATGCGGGCCGTCGATCCTTGCGAGATCAGCAGTCGCGACTCGGTGCTCCACTTCGCGGACGAGAAGCCGGACCACGCGGCGAGCAGCGCGACGGCCGCCAGCAGCGCGGCCTCGATGATCGTGATGACCCGATCGCGTCCGGTCGCCTCCCCGTGGGCGCTGGCGTGCTTGCGGTGCTCGGCGATCTCCTTGCTGACCTCGCCGGGGCCGAGTCCTTCCGCCATCGTCAGGACGCGATGTCGCGGAAGGCAGCGAGGGCCGCGAGGTGCTCGTCCACCGAGGTGTAGCCGAGCGGCGTCACCCCCATGAACGCGGCAGCCGTGTCGAACGTGCGCACCGAGAGGTGGGTGCCGCCGGCGTCGCTCCACGCAGCGGCTGCCTCCGCACAGGCCTCCGGACCGAGCGCCCAGTCCACGATGCCCTCGAAGCCGAAGTCGTCAGCCGAGCGGCCGGCACCGGCCAGTGCCTCACCGATCACGGCGATGGCGTCGCGGGCGCGCGGCCCGGCGTGGCCGAACAGGAAACCGTCGCCGAGCCGGGCGGCGCGTTGCAGCATCGGCCCCGCCCCTCCACCGAACCAGATGGGGATGGGCTGGCGCGGGAGGGGCAGGATGCCAGCCCGCTCGATGTCGTGGAAGGCGCCGTGGAAGGTGACGACCGGCTCCGACCACAGTCGGCGCAGCACCTCGACCTGCTCCTCCAGGCGGCGGGCCCGGGTGCGGTAGGCAGCACCGAGCGAGTCGTACTCCACCCAGTTCCATCCGGTCCCGACACCGAGGCGCAGGCGGTCCCCGGACAGCACCGCCACCTCGGCCGCCTGCTTGGCCACCAGCGCCGTCTGGCGCTGCGGCAGGACCAGGACCCCGACCACCAGCTCGATCGACGTCGTGATCGCCGCGAGGTGGCCGAACAGCACAAACGGCTCGTGGAAGGCATCGTGCTCGGTGTACGGCCCCCACAGCTTCGGATCGCGGTCGGCGTGCTCGGCGCCGAGGACGTGGTCGTACGTGACGAGCTGGGTGTAGCCGAGCGCTTCGACGCCCTGCGCGAAGTCTCGGATGGCGATGGGATCGTCGCCGATGTCGCACGTCGGGAAGACGACACCGAGCTTCATGACCCTCCCCCGAGATCCGCTCGGTACTGTCCGAGCCGTGAAGACCGACCCTAGCCAGGACCGCGCCGAGATCACCGAGGCGATGTACCGCTACGCCCGCGCCACCGATTGGAACGAGCCCGACCGCCACCGCACCGTCTTCGTCGACGACTGCACCTTCGCCACACCCCACAGCGGCGACATCCACGGCATCGATGCGGTCGTCGAGTGGATGGAGGGCGTGCTTCCCCGCTTCGACGCCACGCAACACCTCATCGGCAACATCTCGATCGAGTTCGTCGGCTCCGACGGAGCCACCGCAGTCAGCTACGTCCGTGCCTGGCACCGCTACGTGGCCGAGCGGCCCGACCTCGTGCTGTGGGGCGAGTACCACGACCGCTGGGTGCGGGCCGACGATGGCTGGCGCATCGCCGAGCGGCGAGTGCTCACCGCGGGCATAGACGGCGCGCAGGACCCGGGCCTGCGCAACCCGCGCCGCCGCTGAGCCGTGCCCACCACCGTCGTCGAC
>CAZTVJ010000579.1:0-2478 GCA_964616935.1 uncultured Acidimicrobiales bacterium
CCGGCGGGCCGTGCGTCCAGCCCTGGCCGCTCTCGGTCTGGCGGAGCCGGGCCTGAGGCACGTACACCGCGCGCCAGCCGCCGGCCCCGAGCCGGAGGCAGAGATCGACGTCGCCGTACCGGTCCCCGAGCGTCGCCTCGAAGCCGCCGACCCGCTCGAAGCGCTCCCGGTGGACCGCGGCTTCCCCGCCCGGCTCGTGGTGGCGGGACTGTACGGCTACGTGTCGGCTACCAAGTGGCTCAAGGAGATCGAGCTCACCCGCCTCGAAGACTTCGACGCCTACTGGATCCCACGAGGGTGGGCCAAGGAAGCGCCGGTGAAGACGCAGTCGCGGATCGACGTGCCTCGTACCGGCGCCAAGCTGGCGGCCGGGCCGGTCGCGATCGCCGGTGTCGCGTGGGCGCCGACCCGGGGCATCTCCGCCGTCGAGGTCCGCATCGACGACGGACCATGGCAGCCCGCGCAGCTCGGCGACGTCGCGTCGCGGAACACCTGGGTGCAGTGGCGCTACGAGTGGGCTGCCGCCCCTGGCGACCACCAGATCGCCGTCCGAGCCACCGATGGAACCGGGGCGGTGCAGACCGAGGAGCGTCGTCCTCCCGATCCGGACGGGGCGACGGGCTACCACCTACGGCGGGCAAGGGTCGTCTGAGCCCGCGCGGTCGTGCGGCATGATCGGGCAGTGAGCGAACCCGCGGCGACCCTGACCAACCTCGGCTTCTACACGTTGGCCGGGGCGCCGCGCTCGCCTCGCGACCTGATCACCGAGGTGCACGACGCCGAGCACCTCGGGCTGGGGTGGGCGTTCATCTCCGAGCGCTTCAACGTCAAGGAGGCGGCCACCATCTCGGGCGCCGTCGGCGCGGTGTCGACCACGCTGCAGATCGCCACCGCGGCGACCAACCACACCACCCGTCACCCCATCGTGACCGCGTCGTACGCCACCACCATGCATCGCCTGACCGGTGGCCGCTTCACCCTCGGGCTCGGCCGGGGCATCGATCCGCTGATGCGGGCGCTGGGACTTCCGCCCATCACGACCGCGCAGCTGGAGGACATGGCCGGGCTGTTGCGCCGCTTGTGGCACGGCGAGACGATCCTGGGTCACGACGGGCCGGCCGGTCGATACCCGTTCCTGCGCCTCGACTCGGACTTCGACGAGGACATCCCGCTCGGCCTCACCGCCTTCGGCCCGCAGAGCCTCGCCCTCGGCGGCCGGGCGTTCGACCACGTGGTGCTCCACACGTTCTTCACCGACGAGACGCTCGAGCGCTGCGTCGCCACGGTGAAGGCGGCGGCCGAGGAGGCAGGGCGCGACCCGGGGACCGTGACGGTGTGGTCGTGCTTCGCCACCATCGGCGACCACCTCCCCGAGGACGTGAGGGTGAAGAAGACGGTGGGCCGTCTCGCCACCTACCTCCAGGCCTATGGGGATCTGATGGTGAGGACGAACGGCTGGGACCCCGAGGTGCTCGTGCGGTTCCGCGCCGATCCGATGGTCACATCGTTCCGCGGCGCCCTGGACGACAAGGCGACCACCGCCGAGCTGGAGCACGTGGCCACGCTCCTGCCCGACGAGTGGCTGGCGCCCGCGGCGACGGGCAGCCCGGCGCAGTGCGCGGCGAAGGTGCGCGAGCAGTTTCACCTCGGGGCCGACGGCGTCATCCTGCACGGTGCCGCGCCGGCCGAGCTGGCTCCGATCCTGGCGGCGTATCGGGCCGGTCAGGCGTAGCGAGCGGGCGCTTCGAGCCGGTCGGTGACCGAGCAGTCCTCCTCGAAGACGAGGAACCGGTCGAAGCCGCGCAGGAACCAACGGTCGTGGGTCACGGCGACCACGGTGCCCTCGAACCCCGCCAGGCCGGCCTCGAGCGCCTCGGCCGACACGAGGTCGAGGTTGTCGGTGGGCTCGTCGAGCAGCAGCAGCGTGGCCCCGGCCAGCTCGAGCAGCAGGATCTGGAATCGGGCTTGCTGGCCGCCCGACAGCGTCTCGAAGGGCTGCTCGGCGCAGCCCTGCAGCTCGTAGCGGCGGAGCATGCCCATCGCCGGCCCGCGAAGGATGTCGCGCTGCTCCAGGATCGCCAGCAGGGTCTTGCCGTGCAGCTCGGGGTGTTCGTGCGTCTGGCTGAAGTGACCAGGAACGACCCGCGCCCCAAGGCGCACTTCGCCGTCGTGGTCGACTCGGGGGTCGCCGGCCAGGAGGCGCAGGAAATGGCTCTTGCCGGCACCGTTGGCGCCGAGCACGGCCACCCGCTCGCCATACCAGATCTCGGCGTCGAAAGGATCCGTCAGCCCCGCCAGCTCGACGCGTTCGAGGGTCAGCGCCTTGCGGCCGGTCCGCGCGCCTGTGAGGCGCATGTCGACCTTCTGGTCCTTCATCCGCTCCGGCGGCGCGCCCCGCTCGTCGAAGTGGCGCAGGCGGCTCTCGGCCGCCTTGGCCTTCGGTGCGAAGCTGTCCGCGTACTTTGCCCGCTGCTTCAT
>CAZTVJ010000580.1:0-4428 GCA_964616935.1 uncultured Acidimicrobiales bacterium
GGCCGACATCGACCTGACCGTGGTCGGCAGTCACGACGAGCACGGCACCTTCCGGCAGCGTGGCGAGCACCTCGGCGACAAGCCGGTCGGCCGCAGCCACCTCGGCGTCGTAGAACTCACCCAGGCCGTACTCGTGCGCCACCTTGTCCACACCGTCGTAGTAGGCGTAGACGAAGCGCTCCCCGAGGGCGAGCTGGCGCCGGATCTCCGCGACGAGGGTGGAGGGCATCCGCCACCCGGCGTGGCGGGCGCCGGACAGATGAGCCAGCGTGAAGCCAGTGCCGGCGAACTCCGCTTTCGTGACGACAGGGACGTTCGCGCCGAGGAAGGGCGGCACCGGCTGCAGCTCGCGCGGGGGGACTCGACGGCGAGCGTCACCGGCTGCGGTCGTCCATCGCAGCACGTTCAGCACCTCGCCTCGCACCTCCAGCCGATAGCCGACGACGCCGTGCTCGCCCGGCGCGAGCCCGGTGGTGATCGACGTCAAGGCCGTGGCGGTGGTCGACGGCACAACCGTGTGGATCGCCCGACCGGCCAGCCCGAACAACGTCGGCGCGACGAGTGGCCGCTCGCGCAGCTGCTCCCACCCGAGGCCATCGACCACGAGGAGCACCACCTGGTCCGCTCCGGCGACAGGCTCCGGCATCCACGATGGCAGCTCGGCGAGCGCGTTCGGTCCAAGCAACGCGGGCACGATGTTGCTGACGCACGCACCGGCGTAGTCCGGGAGATCGGGATGCTCGGCCAGGGGGCTCACCTCCGGTCCGTCAGCGTGCCACACCACGGCGTCAGCCACCCACCAGCCGCACCCCGTGGCGAACCGCGGGCGAGCACCCACATCAGATGCGGGCAACCGCCCGCAGATGACCGGGGCTCGGTGGGCGGTTGGCTGCGGATGGCCGGGGCCCGGCGGGCCTACGATGGGCGCGGTGAGGGTGTCGACGCGAGGTGATTACGCAAGCCGCGCGCTGCTGTCGCTCACCATCCGCGCGGACGAAGCCCCGACGTCGGTGCGGGACATCGCCGAGCGCACCGGGCTCCCGCAGCCCTATCTGGAACAGATCCTGCTCGCGCTCAAGGGTGCCGGCCTCGTCCGTTCGAAGCGCGGTGTCGGAGGCGGCTACGTCCTGGCGCGCCCACCGGCGGAGATCCGCCTCTCCGACATCGTGAGTGCGGTAGACGGGCCGATCAGCGTGGGCGACTTCGGCGAACCGCACCAGAACGGCGCCTGCGACCACGAAGGACAGTGCGTCCTGCTCGCCATCTGGCAGAACGTGGGCGAGCACATGCGCCATCACCTCGACGGGTACACGTTGGCCGACCTGGCGGCAACATCGCGCGGCGAGCTGCCTTGGCCGGAGGTGCCGGCCACCTTCCGAAGCGTGCACGGCTCGCCCTAGGCCGTTCGACGCACTCAGGCCAACGTGGCCAGCACTCGGGCAAGGTCGTCGGGAAGGTCCGACTCGAACGTGACCCGGGCGCCCGTCCGGGGATGGTCGAAGGCCAGCATCGCGGCGTGGAGGAACGGCCGACCCACGGTGATCGGCGGCCGAACCCCCCCGTAGGTCGCATCTCCCACCACCGGATGACCGATGGCGGCGAGGTGGACCCGGATCTGGTGTGTGCGGCCGGTCTCCAGCCGACAGCGCAGCAGTGCGGTGGGGGCAGGGGTCCCGAAGCTGCGTTCGACCTCGTAGCGGGTTCGGGCGTCTCGACCGTCGGCCACGACCGCCATCTTCGTCGGCTCGCGGGCGGAGCGACCGATGGGCGCGTCGACCATGCCCGCCACCGCCTCCGGGACGCCCCAGACGAGCGAGCGGTAACGGCGGCCGACGGTACGGGCCGCGAGCTGGCTGACGAGGGAGTCGTACGCGGACGGCGTGCGGGCGACCGCGAGCAACCCGGAGGTCCCCTTGTCGAGCCGGTGCACGATCCCTGGCCGGCCGGGGTCGCCGACGCCGGCGATCTCCGGGAAGCGGGCCAGCAGCCCGTTGACGAGGGTGGCACCCTCGACACCCGACCCGGGATGCACGACGAGGCCGGCGGGCTTGTCGACCACGACCACGTCTGCGTCGATGTGCACGACGCGCACGCCGACCGTCGAGTCGGGCTCGGGCGGTCGCGGCGCGGCCACAAGCGGCTCGTCGAGGTCGAGCACCTGACCCTCGTGCACCCGCAGCTTGCCGGTGGAGCACATCAGGCCATCGAGCCGCACCCCGCCGGCATCGATGAGGCGGGTCGCCTCCGCTCGACTGATGTCGAGCAGCAGCGCGACGAGGCGGTCGACCCGCTCACCGGCCAGGGCGGCGGGCACCACCTCGTTCACCGCGTCGGTTCCTTCGAGGATCGCCAGGCGACCACGACGAGAAGGATGCCCCCGACGACCACGCCCATGTCGGCGATGTTGAACACGGGCCACCACTGGAAGTCGATGAAGTCGACCACCTTGCCCTGCAGCAGCCCGTCGTCCGAGCGGAACAGCCGATCGGCCACGTTGCCGGCCGCTCCACCGATGACCAGGCCGACCGCGATCGCGCCGAGCACGGACGTCCCCTTGCGAACGGACAGCACCAGCACCACCACGACCACGAGCGCGGCAACGCCGATGACCGGACCGAGCCCGCGGCCTTGGCTGAAGGCCATGCCGCTGTTGAAGGTGAGGCGAAATCGCAGCGTCCACACGACATCGATGTCGCCGTCGGTGAGCTCCTCGACGGCCCACCACTTGGTGAGCTGGTCGACCAGGAGGACGACGGCAGCGACGGCCAGCGAGAGGCCGAGGTGCCCTCGCGTGGCCCGGTCGGGTCGGTCGGGGCCGGTGACCGGCGGCGGCCCTTCGGCCGCAGCCTCACTCACGTCACCTCCTGCCGGTTGGTCACCGCCGCGTGCCGAGCCCGCCGACCTTCTCCTCCACGAGCTCGGTCGCCCAGGGGATGGCGCGCAGCCGCTCCTTCGGGATGGGTCGTCCCGAGATGACCGACAGGCCATAGGTGCGATCTCCGATGCGAGCCAGTGCAGCGTCGATCTCGGCGACGGTCTGGCGGGCCTGGCCGGCCAGCGCCAGGTCCCGCTCGCGCTCCACGACGAGGGTGTCACCCTCGCCCGACTCGTCGTCGAACTGGACGTCACCGGGGTCGAGGTCCTCCATGAGCGCGGCCGCTTCGGCATCGAGGTGGTCGGCCTGCCCCAGCAGCTTGGCCCGCTCCTCCAAGAGCAGCTTGCGCTGGGCGTCGAGGAACTTGGCGTCGAACGCGCTCACCTTCGGCTTGGCCTTGGCGACCGGTGCCTTCGCAGCGGCCGCGGTGGGAACCGGCGCTTTCGCCGGAGCCGCCTTGGCCGGTGCCTTGGTGACGGGTGCCTTGGTGACGGGTGCCTTCGTCGCGACCGCCTTCGACGGGGCGGCTGACGTCGCCTTGGTCGCGGTGGCCCTGGTGGCGGTGGCCGGCGCCGCCTTCACCGGGGCTACCGCCTGCTTGACCGGTGCCTTCGCGGCACCAGCGGGCGGCGCAGCCGACTTCTTGGCTGGGGTTGCGGCCTTCTTGGGGACCGGCTTCGCCATCGCGGGAACCATCCTTCTTGCGTAGCGGGTGGCGCAGACTAGCGAGGGTGCCGCCTCGACGTGGTTCAACGACGGGTGGAGGCCCCTCGGCCGCCCGCGCCACCGAGGACCTTGCCCAGCGCCGCGTCGACCACCTCCGGAGCGACCCCGTGGAGGCGGAAGCGCTTCGAGCGGCTCGTCTGGCCCGACACCAGCTCGACCTCAGCTCTCTCGAGGCCGAACGTGTGAGCCAACAGCTCGGCGAGGGCCACGTTGGCCCGGCCATCCACCGGAGGAGCCGCGACCTTCACCTTGAGCGCTCCGCCGTGACGGCCCAGGACGGCGCTCTTGCCCGAACCCGGCTGGGCGTGCACGCGGAGCACGACGTCGTCATCGGAGATGTCGTACAGGTCGGCGAACGTCGTCACGGCCGGGCAGTCTGCCAGGCGCCCTCACAGCTCGATCGTCAGGCCGGGTCGGGCACCCTCGCCGTCCGCCGCGTCGAGACGCACCACGCTCACCTGGACGCCCATGCCGTCACCCAGCTCACCCTCGAAGGCCGGCACACCGGTCGGACCGAGGACGAGCTCGGTCGCGAGCGTCTCGGCCTGCACCATGCCGCCGTGCTCACCCAGCACCTCGGCCAGCAGCCCCGATCCCTCCACCGTGAGACGGATGCGGTCGGACACGTTCAGCCCCGCCGCCCGCCGGGCTTGCTGGACGACGCGGATCAGATCGCGCGCCAGGCCCTCTCGCTCGAGCTGCGGGGTGACGGACACATCGAGCACCACGACCCCGCGGTTGGCGGGCAGTGCCGCCGAGCGGTCCGGGTCGATGGGCACGAGGCGCAGGTTGTACTCCCCCTCGAGCAGCGGGATGCCCGCGGCGAC
>CAZTVJ010000581.1:0-2254 GCA_964616935.1 uncultured Acidimicrobiales bacterium
AGGACTGGGAGCCCACCGCCGGCGACGGGATGAGCTGATGCGCCGGGGGGAGATCCGCCTCGTCGATCTCGAGCCCGTCCGAGGCGCGGAAGCCAACAAGCGCCGGCCGGCAGTCATCGTCAGCAACGACGGAGCCAACGCCACCGCCCAGCGACTCGGACGGGGCGTTGTCACGGTGGTGCCGATCACCTCCAACACCGTGCGGGTCTACCCCTTCCAGGTGCTGCTCCCAGCGGACGAGACCGGAATGGGTGTCGACTCCAAAGCCCAGGCCGAACAGATCCGCTCGGTGGCGATCGAGCGCATCGGACCGCAGGTCGGCGCGCTCCAGCACGACACCGTCGCTGCGCTTGACGAGGCGATCTGCCTGCACCTGGCCCTCTGACACCCCTCACCCTGGGTGATCCGGGGTCAGTGGTTGTGGGACGCCTTACGGCGGTCCGGGTCGTACTCGGCGCCCTTGATGGCGGCGTCCAGCCGGTTGCCGTCGTAGGTGATCCAGGCTTGGGGCACCAGCTCGAACACCACCCGGCCGGGGTGGTCGACCATCTGGACGAAGCGGGCTTGAGCCTCCTCGGAGTCGGGACGCAGGCGGGCGGCCAGCACCGGGAAGAACCAGTCCTTCACATCGCGGGCGTCGTCACCATGCACGGTGGCCAGCGTCTTGGCCACGAGGTTGATGTCGGCGCCGAGGCTGGTCCCCTCGCTCGACACACTGACCGTGCTCTTGGGCCGGGCTCGAAGCGCGGGGACCCGCTTGCGCTGCTCGGCGCAGGTCATCCAGAACCGGCCGTCGTGCCACACGAACCGATGCATCACGCCCACCGGCCAGCCGTCCGACGTGCTCCACATGAGCACGGCCTCGGTCTGGGCGGCCAGCACCTGCTCCAGCTTCACGTCGTCCACGCTGAAGGTGGAGACGTCGCGGTAGTTGGTCATCTTGTCCCGGTCGGCCATCAGTGCACCGTGACCGTGCCGGCCGTGCCGTCCACCGTGACCATCGCGCCGTCGGGGATCTTCAGGGTGGCGTCCTCGACCGAGACGACGCACGGGATGCCCAGCTCACGGCTGACGATCATGGTGTGGCTGCCCATCGCCCCCACGTTGGCCACCACCGCGCCCGCCGGCACGAACAGCGGTGTCCAGGCAGGGTCGGTGCTGGGCGCCACCAAGATGTCGCCCGGTTCGAGGAGGCCGGGGTCGGACGGGTCGAGGATGACCCGCGCCCGCCCGGTGGCCACGCCGCCGCTGCCGGCCGAACCGATCAGCACGGTGCCGGGCTCCACCGGCATGAGGCCTCGGTCGGCGCGGCGCACCCACGTCGAGATCGGGGCGACGACGGTGTCGACGATGAACGGCGGCTCCAGCTCGAACAGGTGGAGGTAGTCGGCCTCGCGCTGGCGCAGCGTCTCGGTGAGGGCCTCCGGGTTGAAGCGGAAGCGATCGAGCTCGTCCTCGAGCAGCATGTAGAGCTGGTCCGGAGTGTCGATGGCGCCCCGTTCGACCATGCGCCGGCCGAGCTCCCTGAAGCACAGCCGGATCTCGCCGATGATCCGGATCATCGTCGTCTTCGACCGCTCTCGTCCGGCCAGCCACACGGCCGCCGACACCATCGCGGCCCGGAACGTGGCCAGCGTCTCCGCATCCCCGGCGAGCTGTTCGGCCACGTGCCCGGCCAGCCGCTCCCGCTCGACCACGGCCGCGTCGTGGCGCACCTGCGGCGACGCCTCCACGGAGGCCAGGCGCATGCGCTCGAGCGCGGCCAGGGCGAGCTGGGGGTGCGTCTCCCACGTCATGGCCCGCAGGTCCCACTCGTTCGGGCCGCGCGAGCCGAACTCGTAGACGAAGGCATCGAAGCCGGCCACGAACGCGGCGGCGTCCGCCGAGCCGGAGCCCCGCAAGCGGTCGTGCAGGCCGTCGACTCCTGCATCGAACAGCGCGGTCAGCTCGGCGGAGTCCCTCACCAGGCGAGAGAGGTCCCACAGCGCCCAGGACGGCGCCGCCGAGTCCACCGGGCCGATGCCACCGATGAGCCCGACCGCCATGGTCGGGTCGCCCAGGGCACCGGAGATGGCGCCGATGGCGCCGGGGCCGAGCGAGGCGCCGAGCGACGCCCACACGTGGTGCTCGAACATCTGCTGCAGGAGGGGCTGGAGGCTGCGGGCCCGGGCCAGCAGGGCGGCGTCGGGGAGCTGGGCGAGATCGGGCCGATCAGCCCGTGCCTGCGCCGCAATGGCGCGCTCGACCTCGATCT
>CAZTVJ010000582.1:0-6784 GCA_964616935.1 uncultured Acidimicrobiales bacterium
CAGCAGGTAGATCTGCCCGTCGGTGATGGAGATCACGTTGGTCGGGATGTAGGCGGACACGTCGCCGGCCTTGGTCTCGATCACTGGCAGGGCGGTGAGGGAGCCGGCGCCGTTGTCGTCGGAGAGCTTGGCGGCCCGCTCGAGGAGACGGCTGTGCAGGTAGAACACGTCGCCCGGGTAGGCCTCGCGGCCCGGCGGCCGGCGCAGGAGGAGCGACATCTGCCGGTAGGCCTCGGCCTGCTTGGACAGGTCGTCGTAGACCACCAGGGCGTGCTCGCCATGCTCCATCCAGTGCTGGCCCATGGCCGAGCCGGCGTAGGGCGCGAGGTACTTGAACGGTGCCGGGTCCCCTGCCGGCGCGTTGACCACGACGGTGTAGTCCATGGCGCCGTAGCTGCGCAGCGTCTCGACCGTCTGGGCCACCGTCGAGCTCTTCTGCCCGATGGCCACGTAGATGCACTTCACGCCCTGACCCTTCTGGTTCAGGATCGTGTCGATGGCGACCGTGGTCTTGCCGGTCTTGCGGTCGCCGATGATGAGCTCTCGCTGGCCTCGACCCACGGGTGTCATGGCGTCGATGGCCTTGATGCCGGTCTGCATCGGCTCGTGCACGGGTTGGCGGCCCATGATGGAGGGTGCCTGCACCTCCATGCGCCGCGACTCGGTGCCGACCAGCGGGCCCTTGCCGTCGATCGGCTCGCCGAGGGCGTTGACGACCCGCCCGAGCACACCGTCGCCGACGGGCACGGAGAGGATCCGGCCTGTGGCCTTCACCGTCTGGCCTTCCTCGATGCCCTCGACGTTGCCGAGCACGACGGCGCCGATGGACTCCTCGTCGAGGTTCAGGGCGAGGCCGACGGTGCCGTCCTCGAACTCGAGCAGCTCGTTCACGGCGCAGCCCGGCAGCCCGCTGACACGGGCGATGCCGTCGCCTACCGTGGCGATGCGGCCGACGGTGCGGGCCTCGAGCGACGGCTCGAAGCCGTCGAGGTGCTTCTTCAGCGCCGACGCGATGTCGGCGGCGGAGATGGTGAGCTCTGCCATGGTTCGCTGATCTCCTAGCGAGGGTGGGTGCGAGCGGGGCCGGTCACAGGGGGGCCGGTAACAGGGGGGCCGGTAACAGGGGAGCCGGTCACAGGAGGGCCTTGAGCTGGTCGAGCTTCGACCGCACGGAGCCGTCGATCACGCTGTCGCCGACCGTGGCCACGAGACCGCCGAGCACGCTGGGGTCGACGATCACCTTGACCACGACCTGCTTGCCGGTGGCGTTGGCGAGGGCGGCGGCCAGGCGGGTCTTCTGGTCGTCGGTGAGGGGTACCGCCGAGCGGACCTCGGCCACCGTGCGGTCCTTCTCGGACGCCGCCCGGTCGACGAGCTTGGCGATGATGGCCGGCAGGTCCCGGCCACGCCCGGAGCCGACGACGAAGCCGACGAGCTGGCTGGTCGTGGGCGACGCCTTTTCGCCCAGCAGCTCCTCGACGATGGCCTGGCGGCGGCTGACCGGCACCAGCTCGTCGGTGAGCGCGGAGCGCAGCTCGTCGGAGCCCTCGAGGTTCTGGCCGAACCGGAACAGCTCGTCCTCGACCTCGTCGAGGTTGCCCTCGGCCTTGGCAACCGCCAACAGAGCGTCGGCGTAACCATCGATGCGATCCGTCATGACGAGCTACCTACCTTGGCGATGAACTCCTCGACCAGCCGCTGCGCGGTGGCGTCGTCGAGCTGGCTGGCCACGAGCTGCTCGGCCGCGTCGCCGGCCATGCGACCGACCTGGCCCTCGATCTCGCTCGCCATGCGGCTGCCCGACCCGGCGATATCCGCCTCGGCCTTGGACTGCAGCTCCGCCGCCTCTTGGTCGAGGCGGGAGCGGCCCTCGGTGAGCACGCGCCCGGCCGTGTCGTCGGCGTCGGCCAGGAGGCGGGCGCGCTCGGCGTCGATGTCGCCCAGCTTGGCCCGGATGTCGGCCGCCTGATCCTGGGCGTCGGCTTCAGCCTTGGCCGCGTTGTCCAGGTCTCGCTGCACCCGATCGCTGCGGGCCTTCAGGCCGGCCTTGATGGCCGGGCCCGCGAACTTCACGAGGAAGAAGGCGACGATCAGGAAGGCGCTGCCGCCGAAGATGATCTCCTTGGTCTCCGGCAACAGCGGGTCGTGCGCCTCGAAGACCTCTTCACCACCCTCGGCGGCGAACAGCATGACGCTCGCGAGGAGGTTCACCCTTCCACCCCCGCTCCGGCGCTGACGGCGTCGGCGGCGGCCCGCTGGGCGGCCGCCCGGTCGACCGGGGCTCCGAGCGCCCGCTCGGAGATGTTGGCCGCCACGTCGGCGACCGCATCCTCGACCTGAGCCATGGCGCCCTGCTTGACCGCATCGGCGGCGGCGGTGGCCTGGGCCCGCTGCTCGGCCACCTGGGCGTTCGCGGCGGCGATGCGCGTCTGGCGCTCGCCGTCGAGCTGCTGGCGGGCGGCGTCCACGCGCTGGTTGCCCTCGGCTCGCACCTGCGCCACGGCCGCCTGGTACTGCGCCAGCTCCGACTCGGCACCGGCACGGACGTTGTCCGCGTTCTCGAGCTGGCCGCGGATGTGGGCGTAGCGGGCGTCCATCCCCTTCTTCAGCCGGGGGTAGAGGACGTAGCGCATCAGGGCGAGCAGCAGCAGGAACGTGCCGAGCGTCCAGAGGATCTCCTTGCCCACGGGCAGGATCGGGTTGGGCGGTTCGGGGGCGGTGGTGCCCGCCTCGGTGCCGCCTTCGCCCTCCTGCTGGAAGACGACGCGGACCACCTCGGGCCGGGCGCCGGCCTGGCTGACGACGACGAGCACGTCAGGCTCCTTGGGTCAGTCGGTGTCGAAGGATGGGATCAGGCGAACTTGAGGAGGATGAAGACCACAAAGCCGATGAGGGCGAGGGCCTCGGTGAAGGCGATGCCGAGGAACATCGTGGTGCGGACCATGCCAGCGGCTTCGGGCTGGCGGGCCATGGCCTCGACGGACTTGCCGACGAGGTAACCGATGCCGATGCCGGGACCGATGGCGGCAAGGCCGTAGGCGAAGCCGGCGCCCAGCGCGGCATTGACGTTCTTGGCGTCGCCCTCGGCCGCAGCCTGGGCGAGGATCGCAATCGCTTCCATGGGTGGTGGTCGTCTCCTGTGCTCGTGTAGGTGGGGAGAGCTGTCAGTGCTCGGGGTGCATGGAGCCGCCGATGTACACGGCGGCAAGGATCGTGAAGATGTAGGCCTGCAGGACGCAGACCAGCACTTCGAATGCAGTGAGGAAGACCAGCATCACGTACGGCAGGACGAAGATGGGCTTCAGCCAGACCGAGTTGGCGGTGATGAGCGCGTTGGACAACACGGCGAAGGTGACCAGCAGGATGTGGCCGGCGAGCATGTTGGCGAAGAGCCGCACGGCGAGCGAGAAGGGCCGCACGAGGAAGGTCGAGATGAACTCGATGGGCGTGACCAGCAGGTAGAGCGCCTTCGGCACGCCCGGCGGGAACAGCGACGACTTCAGGTAACCGCCCGGCCCCTGGTGCTTCACGCCGACGGCGATGAAGGTGACCCACACGATGAGGGCCAGCACGAGCGGCCCGGCCATGCGGGCGTTGGCCGGCATCTGCAGGATGGGGAGGATCCCCGTGATGTTGGTGAGGAAGATGTAGACGAACAGGGTGAGCAGGAATGGTGTCCAGCCGAGGCCGTCGCGGCCCATCGTCTGCATGACGATGCCATCCTCGATGAAGTCGACCGAGGCCTCGGCCACGTTGCGGACGCCCTTCGGCGCCGCCATGGCGTTCTTGCTGCCGGCGACCCAGTAGAAGATCACCGTCGCCAGGAGGGCGAGGACGTTGATGAGCGCGATCTTGTTGAAGCTGGCGAAGAAGTCCGGCCAGACCAGCACCTCGCTGATCGCAGGAAACTCCAAGGCGTAGAGCTGCACGTCAGCGACCGTCCTTCGTGCTGGGCGGGGTCAGAGGAGCCGAACTTCGAGCAACCGGCTTGAGGCCGGGGAAGGCGAGCGAGGCCGCCACGTAGCGCATCTCCCAGAAGAGCAGGCCGAGCTGCGTGACGATGAGCATGAGGCCGAAGGCGACCAGGTTCACCCACGGCTGGTCCTTGATCAGCAGGACGATGACCAGGATGAGCCCGAGGCGGATGAGGTAGCCGAACAGCACGACCCCCATCATCAGTCCGATGGAGATGCGGGCCGCCCAGCCGATCAGCGCGGCGGCCACCAGGAAGTTCACCGTGACGATGGCCATGGCGAACAGCGTCGACGCCGCTCCCTGCCAACCCCAGAAGATCGTGCCGATGAGCACCAGGACCGGCGCGGCGATGGCGGCCTTCTTGGCCATGTCGATGGCGATCTCGCGCTCGGGGCCGGGTCCGTCGAAGCGGGTGATGTAGGCGTTCACGGGGGTGCTCACGGAGCCGCGACCTCGTCGTGTGTCGTGCGGACCTCGGTCAGCGCGGCCTCGTGCTTGCGCATCTGCGCGTTGTAGGCGTAGCCGAGCCGCACCCCTTGACCCACGAGGGCGAACACGGTGAGCACGATCATGAAGACGGGTTGCGTCCCCAACCACCGGTCGAGCAGCCAGCCGAGGAACAGGAAGACCCCGACGACGCCGGCGAACTCGAAGGCTCGCGACAACGTGTCGCCGAAGCCTCGGTTCAGGTCACGGTTGGCGGGAAGGAGGTCCACGTGCGGATGTGAGTCCAGTCAAGCGGGGCTTGTGAAGTCAAGCACAAACTAGCCGGAAGGCACAGAGGCCTGCAACTACGTGCCAGGTCATGCAGCCTGGCCGAGCAGCAGGATGCTACGCAACTCCGAGCCCGGCGCGAGCGGGCCCTCCCCGAGCAAGGTGATGGCCGGTCGACGCACCCCGAACGACGGTGAGTACCAGCCGAGCATCGGTGCGACCTGGCCGTCATGGGTCGACCAGCGCAGCGACGGGGGTAGGTGCATCGTGGCTCGTATCGGGCCGCGCGAGGTCGTCCAGGCCAGCCGGGCGACCTGGCCGCCGCCCTCGGCTTCCAGGCTGCAGGAGACGTCCGGGCCGAGGTGCCAGGCAAGCCGGGCCGCCACGGCAGCGGTCACGTCCACCCGATCGACCACCTCGAGCCGCCCGGAGCCACGATCGAGCACGACGGTGCGCCGGTGGTGCGCCGGCGGGCGCAGCGAGGCGTAGCCGTCGTGCTCCCCCACCCACACGGCCAACCCGTCGTCGTCGGCGCCGACCACCGACACCAGCCGCGACGCCGCGTGGCGTGTCCACAGGAACGGTCCGCCGGAGCTCGACTGGTCGGTGCCACCGAGCTCCAGCGTGTTGTGGCCGAGTGTCGACCGGAAGTAGGCGCGCGCCGCGTCGTCGCCGTGGTAGCAGTAGGTGCCGGGGTCGGCCAGCACCTCGACGCCGTCGTGGCGCAGCTCCACCGACAGCGCATCGGCGTGGCCATGAGCAGCGATCGACAGGTAGCCGTGCGGTCCCGCGTCGAGACGGCACCACAGCTCGGACCCAGTCACCTCGGTCCGCAGGATCGTCATGCCCGACGAGGCGAACACGGCCGTGCGGCGCGTCGGCCGGTCGGCCCCAGCCGTCAGGTGGCCCCGCAGTGCGGTCGCCAGCAACGCGGCACCGACGTCGAGTGCGGGGACGGCCGGCCACCAGGCCCGTGCGCCGAAGGTCCCCGCGCCCACGGCCAGGAGCGAGCCCCAACGGTTGCGTGCGGGGTCGTCGAGGAGGAGGCCGTAGCCGTCGTCGCCGTCGCCCTGGCGAGGCGGCTCGAGGTGGACGTCGACGACCGCGGCAAGGGCATCCGTCATGCGGACGATGACGGCGATGAGCGGTTCCGGGACATCTCGACCCGCCAGGACCTGCTCGGCCGCGACCGCCAGGGCCAGCTCGAGCACCAGGCCGTGGTACTCGCTCGCCAGCTCCCGGTTGATGCCGTCGGCGTCGGTCTGGAGGTCGAGCTCTCGCAGCAGGACCGCCATGCCCTCATCGGCCCAGGCCGCCGACGACGCGAACCACGGGAAGGCCAGCCCGGCCACGGCGAGGCCCGCCGCCTCGGCGATCAGGTGGTTGTTGGCCGACGAACCGGTGCTGGAGAACGCCGCGAGGTACTCCTGGTGGTGCTGGACCTGGCGTAGGAACTCGGGGTCGTGCTCGAAGAGCTCGGCGACGCCGGGCCAGCCATCGAGCAGCCGCCGGATCCATGCCCACGACACCAGCCGGACACCGAGCTCGATGCCGCTCGTCCAGTGCACGCCGCTCAGGAACGGGTTGACCCGCCACCACGAACGGAGCTGGCGGGCCACCATCTCGGCGTAATCCGACCGTCCGGTGTGGTGATAGGCGGCCGCGAGCACCGTGAGCTGATGGTGCCGGGACGGCTCCCAGATGTTCTTGACGATGCCGGTGCGCTCGGCCGTGCGGTAGTCGACGGAGAAGGCGTACGTGTCCGGCGCCGCCCGTCGACCGGTCACCGGGTCGAGGAACCAGTCGGGCTCGTCCAGGTCGGTGCGGTGGACACCGAGCACCGTCCAGCGACCCTCGATCAGGCCATCGGCGACGGCCACGAGCGCGTCGAGTGCCCGCTCATCGGGCACGATCGGGGCGGGGGCCAGCGGAAGCAGGTTGCGAAACGGCGGCACGAACGACGGGATGGGCAAGGGGTCGACATCGCCCGGGCGCACCTGACGGCTACGCCACGCACGCTGGCGAACCTGGTGCACCGCCCGGTGACCGACCTCGGCCGGCCCCATCCGGCGGAGCCGGCGCACGTACCACGAAG
>CAZTVJ010000583.1:0-5031 GCA_964616935.1 uncultured Acidimicrobiales bacterium
CCTTCAGCGAGTAGCCGGGGAGCGGCGCCCCGACGCTGTCGCCGGGCAGCAGACGGTCGAGCAGCGGCAGCGACGCCTTCACCGCCACCGCACCGCCCGACTCGGCCAGGCCATAGCCCTCGAAGAACATGGCGTTGCCCACGGACCCCAGGAACGGCAGGGTGGCCGTCGATCCCATCGCCCGGAACCGTTCGGCCAGGTCCGCCGGCATCACGTCGGCGCCGGACGCCCACACCCGGATGCTGGACAGGTCACGCTGCTCGGCGCCCGCCTCCAGCAACAGGCGGTACATCGCGGGGACACCGACGAACATCGTGGCCCGGCGACCCTCGATGGCGTCGAGCACGTCATCGGGGCGAAAGCGCGGCAGGAAGTACGTGGGCACACCGGAGGCGGCCAACCCGAGCAGCGCCGCGAACCCCATGATGTGGGCCACGGGGAGCGAGATGACGGCCTCGTCCCGGCGGAGCTGCAACGCAGGCACCAGCGCCGCCCGCTCGAGCCCGGCGAGGAGGCTCCGGTTGGTCAGCTCGACGCCCTTCGGCCGGCCCGTGGTGCCCGACGTGTAGAAGAGCGCAACGACCTTGCCCACCGCGGCTCGTGCCGTCGGTCCGCGGCCCGCGACGGCATCCAGCTCGCTCGCGCCCCGGACAACCAAGGCAGCACCGGCGTCGGCCACGACGTGGTCGATCTCGTCGGGACGCATCTGGGCGTTCACCGGCACGGCGATGCCGCCCGCCCGGCAGACGGCCAGGCTGAGCAGCAGCTGGTCGTAGGTGTTCGGGGTGGCCAGCACCACCCGGTCGCCCGGCTCGATCCGCGCCGCGAGGCTTCCGGCCCATCCGCCCACCAGAGCGGCGGCCTGGCGATAGCCGAGGTGGCCGGCGACGCCTGCCTCCGCCACCAGTCGCCGGTCGCCATGCACGGCGGCGAGGCGTTCCAGGAGGTTGCCGAGCGTGGTGTCACGGCTGAGCCCGAGCCGCAACCGAGCCCCGAGACCGCCCAAGGGCGCCATGGTCAGATCTTCTCCAACGGCGACCACGCCAGCAACAGCCGCTTCTCACCCGCCTCGCGGAAGCGCACGATGGCCTCTGCCTTGTCGCCGAGCCCCTCGAGCCCGAGGATGACCCCCTCGCCGAACTTGTTGTGGCGGACGTCGTCGCCGACGCGCAGGCCGATGGCTTCGGCCCCCGTCGTCGACGGCGTGGCCCGGTTGCTCCCCGCGAGCGCGGCGTCGACCATGCGCTCGCGAGCGTCGTCGGAGGCCGACGACGAGCCCCACGTGTCGCGACGACCTCCACCGTCGCTGCGGTACGAGGCCCGGCCCGAGAGCCGCCGACCCTGGCCGACGTGCTCGACGAGCTCCTCGGGGATCTCGTCGAGGAACCGGGAAGGTGGGTTGTACTGCGTCGAGCCGAACAGCATGCGGCTCCACGCGTGGCTGACATGGAGCCGCTGGCGGGCTCGGGTGATGCCCACGTACGCCAGGCGACGCTCCTCCTCCAGCTCCTCGGGCTCGGTGAGCGCTCGCAGATGGGGGAACACGCCCTCCTCGCACCCCACCAGGAAGACGACCGGGAACTCGAGCCCCTTGGCCGAGTGGAGCGTCATCAGCACGACGCGCGAGTCGTCGTCGTCGAGCGAGTCGGTGTCGGCCACGAGCGCGATCTGCTCGAGGAACTCGGCCACGGACTCGAACTCCTGGGCAGAGCCGACGAGCTCGCTGAGGTTCTCCAGGCGCCCGGCCGACTCGACGGTGTCCTCGGCCTCCAGCTCGGCCACATACCCGGACCGTTCGAGGGCAGCCTGCAGCAGCGTCGCAGGGCCCTCGGCAACCAGCGCCACGAGCCCGTCGAGCAGCTCGGTGAACTGGCGGGCGCCCCGCACCGCCGGCCCGCTCACCCCCGCGTCCTCGGCGTGGTTCAGGGCCTCGCGGAACGTGACCCCGTGCCCGTTGGCCCACACGTCGAGGCGTCCGACCGTCGTGTCGCCGACGCCGCGCTTGGGCACGTTGAGCACCCGCTTCACGCTCACCTCGTCGGCCGGGTTGACGACGGCCTTCACGTAGGCGAGGGCGTCCTTGATCTCCCGCCGGTCGTAGAAGCGCGTACCGCCCACCACCTTGTAGGCGATGCCGGCCCGCATGAACGCCTCTTCGACCACCCGGCTCTGTGCGTTGGTGCGGTAGAAGACGGCCATGTCACCCCAGCGGAAGTCGCCGCTGTCGTGCAAGGCGGCAAGGGAGTGGGCGACCCACTGCGCCTCGTCGCCCTCGTCGTCGGCGTGGTAGCGGACGATGCGCTCGCCGTGGCCCTGGTCGGTCCAGAGGGTCTTCGGCTTGCGGCTGACGTTGTGCTCGATCACCGCATTGGCGGCGTCGAGGATGGTCTGCGTGGAGCGGTAGTTCTGCTCCAACAAGATGGTCGTGACATCGGGGAAGGCCCGCTCGAACTCGAGGATGTTCGCCATGTCCGCGCCTCGAAATCTATAGATCGACTGGTCGCTGTCTCCCACGACCGTGACGCTGTGGTGGTGCTCGGCGAGCAGCAGGACCAGCTCGTTCTGGGCCCGGTTCGTGTCCTGGTACTCGTCGACGAGGATGTGCTCGAAGCGACGCTGGTACTGCTCGAGCACGTCCGGGCAGCGCTGGAACAGCCGCACCGTGACACCGAGCAGGTCGTCGAAGTCCATCGCGCCGGCCTTCTCCAGCCGAGCCTGGTACTCCGTATAGATGTCCGCGATCTTGCGCTCGAAGATGCTGGCTGCGGCCTCTGTGTAGGCCGCCGGCGTGATCAGCTCGTTCTTGGCTGCGCTCACGATGGCGTGCACACCCTTGGGCGTGAACTTCTTCGGGTCGAGCCCCAGGTCGCGGATGACGTAGCTGGTCAGGCGCTGGGCGTCGGCCTGGTCGTAGATGCTGAAGCTGGACGGGTAGCCGAGCCGTGACGCGTCCCGGCGAAGGATGCGGACGCAGGCCGAGTGGAACGTGCTGACCCACATCTTGCGGGCGACCGACCCGACGAGCGCCTCCACCCGCTGGCGCATCTCGTCGGCGGCCTTGTTCGTGAAGGTGATGGCCAGGATGGCGAACGGGCTGACGCCGTGCTCGTTGATGAGGTGGGCGATGCGGTGGGTGAGCACCCGCGTCTTGCCGGAACCCGCGCCGGCGACGACGAGCAGCGGCCCCTCGGTGTGGACGACGGCGTCGAGCTGGTCCGGGTTCAGGAGGTCGGCGAGCTCACCGTGCTGGGGGACCGTCATCTGGTCCTCATCCTACGGCCGGGGTGTGACACCCCCAGGCCCTGGGAGCCTGGTGGCCAGCGCCTACGTGTAGTACCCCACCAGGTCCACGATGACGTGGGCCCTGTTGCCCGGCGAGCCGCCGCACAAGATGTTGATGGCGCCTGTCGCCGACACGGCGACGGTCTGGCTGTTGGCGATGTTCTGGAACGGGAGCGCCCAGTTGACGCTCGAAGTGCCCGGCCACCCCGTCCCCGCCGCGAAGAGCGACAGGTAGCCCGAGTACCCCTCGGTCTCGGCCACAGTGAGGTTGACGAGTGCTGCCTTCGCACCGGCGGGCAGGTCCGGCGTCAGCGCCAGCACCTTCGTCTGGCCCACCACGATCTTGCCGGTGAGCGGCCCCGGCGCCCGCGTGTCCAACATGCGGGCCGATCGTGCGAGGGTCGACAGCAGGAGCCCGTTCGACCAGGCGACCCGTGCACCGAAGAACCCGAACTGGGTCTCGGGAGGCTGCAGGAACGCCGACAGGCCGTAGGCGTAGGTCGTGTTGTCGACGACCTCGCCCGAAGACGGGGTGACCACCACGGTGTGCTTGCCCCCACCGCTGGTGGTGAAGGCGAAGATGCCGCCGATGAAGCTGGAGGTGACACCGGTCCGAGTGATGCCCACGCCTAGGCCCGAAGCGGTGCTGACGTTGTAGCACTCGAACGCCGCCTCTCGGATCACCGCACCCTGGGGCAGATCGAGCGCGGCAAAGAAGTTGGTGCCAGCCGGCGGGGCCGTGACGTGCTGACCGACGGTGCTGTTCGACCCGACGTTCAAACCTGCAACCACACGTGGGAAGAAGTGGTGGTACGCGAGCGTCCGGTAGTTCCATGCGGGGTTGAGCGCCGGGAGCGCCTGCAGGACGAGTCCCTGGTTCAGCTGGCCCGGCTGTTGGACCGTCGGCAGCCCGGGTGGCGAGCCGTCGCCGGTGGTTGCCGCGCCGGCAGGCAGCCTTCCTGCCACCACGGCCCCCGTCGCCACGCCCATGCCCGCAAGCATCGCTCGGCGCGACATCCTGGCTTCGCCCATGACCGCCTCCTCCGCCTGGCGGCCAGCGTAGGGCCGGCCCCCTGACGGCGATAGGGCCGCAAATACGAAGTCGGGTTCCTTCGTTCGATGAGACAGGCCCAGGTGCGTGAGGCATCATGTGGCCGACGTCACCAGCCGTCCCGGAAGGGAACCTCATGGGCATGCAGTTCGCCACTGTCTGGGAAGCCATCGCCGATGCCATCCCCGACACAACCGCGCTGGTGCACGGCGACACCCGCCGCACCTGGCGCGACTACGACGAGCGCGCCGCCCGACTGGCGAGCGCGTTCGCGGCCGCCGGGCTCGGACCGGACGCAAAGATCGGGATGTACCTCTACAACTCGAACGAGTACCTCGAGGCGCAGTTCGCCGGGTTCAAGATGCGCGGCGTGCCCGTGAACGTCAACTACCGGTACCTCGACGACGAGCTGTGCTACCTGCTCGACAACGCCGACGCCGAGGCCATGGTGTTCCACACCAGCCTCGGCGAGCGGGTGGCGCGCGTGCGGGAGCGGTTGCCGAAGCTGAAGCTGCTCATCGAGGTCGACGATGGTGGCGATCCCGTCGAGGGGGCCCTGGCCTACGAGGACGCCGTCGCCGCCCACGAACCGATGGCGCGCATCGACCGCCCCGAGGACGACGTCTACATGCTCTACACCGGCGGCACGACGGGGATGCCGAAGGGCGTCATGTACGCCATCGGCGCCATGACCCATG
>CAZTVJ010000584.1:0-2710 GCA_964616935.1 uncultured Acidimicrobiales bacterium
GGGCTGAGGGTGCCGTTCGCCGCCGCGCTCTCCGAGCACCCGCTGGCTGCTCACGCCGTGGGCGAGGCGGCCGGCGAGATCCTCGAGCACCTCGGCCCTGGGGCCGACCTGGCGGTGCTCTTCGTCACCGCACCCCACACCGGCGCCCTCGAGGACATCGCCGCCACGGTGCAGACCCTCTTGGAACCGGGCGTGCTGATCGGGGCCACGGCCGTCTCGGTGCTCGGCGGCCCGATCGAGGTGCAAGAGACTGCGGCCCTCTCGCTCTGGGCCGCACAGCTTCCCGGGCGCATCTCGCCGGTGCGCCTGACGGGCGTGGCATCGCCGGACGGCTGGCGCGTCGACGGCCTCCCTCCCGACCAGGCCGACGACGCGAGCACCCTGCTGCTGCTCGCCGACCCCTTCTCGTTCCCCGCCAGCGAGCTCCTGGCCGGCCTCGCCGAGCACCACCGCAACCTCACACTGGTAGGTGGGCTGGCCTCGGCGGCGCGCGGTCCTGGCGGCAACCGGCTGGTGCTCGATGGTCGCCTCGTCAGCGACGGCGCCGTCGGTGTGCTGCTCGATGCCGACGCCAGCCCGCAGAGCCTCGTGTCGCAGGGCTGCCGTCCCATCGGCCAGCCGTTCATCGTGACGCGCTCGGAGAACAACGTGCTCTACGAGCTGGGCGGTCGGCCCGCCCTGGAACGACTGCTCGAGATGGTCGACCGGCTGTCCACCGACGACCGGGCGCTCGCCGCGAAGGGATTGCACTGCGGGATCGTCATCGACGAGGCCAGGCTGGACTACGGGCGAGGTGACTTCCTCGTGCGCAACGTGCTCGGCGCCGACCGGGAGAACGGCGCCATCGCCGTCGGGCAGGCCGTACCGGTCGGTACCACGGTGCAGTTCCAGGTGCGCGACGCCGCCAGCGCCGACGCGGACCTCCACGAGCTGCTCGCCGACCAGCGCGCCGACGGTGCGCTGGTGTTCACCTGCAGCGGTCGCGGCACCCACCTCTTCGACGCACGGCACCACGACGCCGAAGCGATCACGCAGGCGCTGGGCACGCCGGCCGTAGCCGGGATGTTCTGCGCCGGCGAGCTGGGGCCGATCAGCGGCCGTAACCACCTGCACGGCTTCACCGCGGCGGTGGCCCTGTTCCGGGATGGGCGGTAGCGGGCGGGCCCCACGCGCCAGGGACCGTCTCGCCAGGACGGTCCCTGCGGTGTTCCCGCCACGTGCAACGAACCTGAGCGGTGGCCCGGCCATCGCGGGCCGGACCACCGTCCGCCGCTCCGGTACCTCGTCGGATCCCCCTACGCACCCCGGAACGAGATGCAACGTAAGCCCGCAGCGGACGTCGATGAATAGGTCGTTCGGCCCCCGTCGCGCCCCTGGAAGGGGGATCCCCCCGCGTGCGCCCACCACGTAGTCTCGACGTGGCGCCACCACGGCGTGACGAGCCCGAGGAGGGTCATGGAGGACCTTGACGCCCGTGTGATCGAGGTGATCCGCGGCTTCGCCATGGACGCACCCCGCCAGGCGAGCTCGGGCCATCCCGGCACGGCCATGGCCCTCGCACCTCTGGCCCAGGTCCTGTTCGACCGGATCATGCGCCACGACCCGGCCGACCCGCAGTGGCCCGATCGCGACCGCTTCATCCTGTCCTGCGGCCACGCGTCGATCCTGCTGTACTCGATGCTGTACCTGTCCGGGTACGGCCTCGAGCTCGACGACCTGAAGGCCTTCCGGCAGTGGGGCAGCCGGACGCCCGGCCACCCGGAGGTGCACCACACCGCGGGCGTCGAGGTCACGACCGGCCCGCTCGGCCAGGGCTTCGGCAACTCGGTCGGCATGGCCATCGCCGAGCGCTACCTGCGCGCTCGCTTCGGTGCCGACGTGATGGACCACCACACGTTCGTGCTGGCCAGCGACGGCGACCTGCAGGAGGGCCTCAGCCACGAGGCTGCCTCCCTCGCCGGCCACCTCGGGCTGGGACGCCTGATCGTCGTGTTCGACGACAACCACATCACCATCGACGGCAGCACCGACCTGTCGGTCAGCGACGACTACGTCAAGCGGTTCGATGCCTACGGCTGGCACACGGAGCACCTCGGCGAGATCGCCAACGACCTCGACGCCCTGGAGGCTGCGGTGCGCCGCGCCATGGCGGTCGAAGATCGGCCGTCGATGCTCGTGCTGCGCAGCCACATCGGCTACCCGTCGCCCGAGTTCACCGACAGCCCGAAGGCCCACGGCGACCCCTTCCCGCCTGAGGAGATCGCCCGCACAAAGGTGCTGATGGGGATCCCCGCCGGCGAGCCGTTCTACGCGCCCGCCGACGTCATCGCCGAGGCTCGAGCCCACGCCGCCGATCGCGGGCGAGCGGCCCATGCAGCATGGCGTCAGCGGTTCGACGCCTGGACGGGCGACCGCGCCGAGTGGGACGCGTGCTGGTCGGGAGTGCCCCTGCCCGGCTGGGAGGCGAAGCTGCCCGAGTTCGAGCAGGGCGACAAGCTCGCTACCCGCGTCGCCATCGCCAAGGCCATCAACGCCACGCTCGAGTTCCTGCCGGGGCTGATCTCCGGGGCGGGCGACCTCACCGGCAACACCGGCACGAAGCTGGACGGCGCGGTCAACCAGTCACGCGAGCATCCCGAGGGTCGCCAGCTCCACTACGGCATCCGCGAGCACGCCATGGGTTCGGCCATGAACGGAATGGCCATGCACG
>CAZTVJ010000585.1:0-8927 GCA_964616935.1 uncultured Acidimicrobiales bacterium
CACCGTGGCCGAGCGCGTCGCGACGGCCGGCCGCCTCGGCCTCGACGTGGCCGGGCTCGACGAGCGGGAACGGGCCGCGCTCGCGCTCGTCCCGGACATCACGATCGAAGGCGGGCGAGCCAAGCCGGCGGGCCGTGACGACCCCTTCGCCACCCACCCGTTCGTGGCCGCGCTGGAGGCCGGCGGCTTCGCGCCGCCCGGGGCCGACGGTGTCGACCGGGCCGAGCTGCGTGAGCTGGTGAAGCGCGGGCTGGTCGTCGAGCGCGAGGGGGTCTGGTTCGCGCCGAGCGCGATCGACGCTGCGACCCGCGTCGCGGCCGAGCTGCTGGAGCGCCAGCCCGACGGCTTCACCGTCGCCGAGTTCCGTGATGCCGTCGGTGCCACCCGCAAGCACGCGATGCCGCTCGCCAACGAGCTCGACGGGCGCGGTGTGACCCGGCGCAGGGGTGACGTGCGCATCGCCGGGCCCCGCCTCCCGGCCCGCTAGGTGGCTTCCGGCTCCTCGCCGGTCAGGCTGGCCAGCCTCCGTGGTAGGGGTCGGCGGCCGAACCGCTTGCGCTTCGGCGGGTCCGCCGCCTCCAGCTCCCGGGCCAGCTTGGCCACGGCGAGGTCGTTCGTGATCACCTCGCCGAAGGCGTCGGGGTCAGCGAGCATCCACGAGTGCGTCCCGTCGATCACGGTCCCGTCGGCGCCGAGCGCCACGCAGATCGCCTCGAAGGACTCCCGGGGGATGACGCCGTCGCGACTACCCCACAGCACGGTGACCGGCAGCTCACGACGCTTCAGCTCCTCCAGCTCGGCCCGCAGGTCGGCCCGCCGGGCGAGGTTGCCCACCCGCACCAACGACCGGGGGTTGCGCACGAGGTTCGGCAGTGCATCTTCGAGGATGACGGGGATGACCCGGGTGGCCTGGCGAATCGGGAAGATGTCGCCCGGCGCGTGGAGCCCCCAATCCCACAACGGCCGTTCGGCGATCGAGCGCAGGGTGCGGCCCTTGCGCCAGGCCGAGCCGCCGATCGAGTTCACGAGCACGAGCGAGCGAACCCGGTTCGGGTGGTCGTGGGCGAAGCGGATGGCCACCCCGCCGCCGAAGGAGTGGCCGACGACCACGACCTTTTCGTCCACCCCGACGGCATCGAGGAAGCGATCGAGCCAGAGGGCATAACCACCCAGCGTGAAGTCCTGGGCCGCCAGGTCGTGGGTGCCGGCGAACCCCGGGAGCGCGGGGGCCCATACGCGGCAGCCCTGGGCGGCGATGCGCTGCACGACGGTGCGGTAGCTGTGGTGCCCCAGCGCCCACCCGTGGAGCACCACGACGGGCAGGCCTTCGCCGGCCACCCCGTAGAAGGCCGGCCGGTCCTGCACCCAGGTGCGCTTCCACACGACGGGCAGCGCACGGGGTCGGACAGGCTCGGGCTCCCCGCCAACGGGAGCGCCCGCGACGTCGAGCCCGGCGTCGTGCGGGTCGCCGGGGCTCACATGGTCAGTCAAGCAGCCCGGGCGACCTCAGACACCTTGCTGGGTGAGCAGCTGCTTGCGCTCGACCTCGTTCAGGCCACCCCAGATGCCGTGGGGCTCGCGGATCCTCAAGGCGTACGCCAGGCACGGCTCACGAACCGCGCAGTGGTCACAGATGTCCTTGGCCCGGTGCTCCCGAGCCAGCTTGTCCTCCTTGCGCTCGAACTGCGCAGGAGGGAAGAACACGGCGGACTGCGGCCCCCGACAGGCGGCCCGGATCTGCCAGGCATCTTCGCTTCGTAGTGATGACAAGCGGGAACCCCCTCTCCCGGTGTCGGACGTTAGAACCGAATTGCTGACCGAGCAACATGAAATTGTGGTGTGACCTGCCGTAACGGTCGGCGCCGGTGGTCACACCGGCTCGGTGGACTCCCCATCGGAGGCGGGCGGCTCATGGGGGCCGTCGGGCGACCCGAGATGGCGAGACCGAGCCCGCTCGCGGTAGTCGATCGCTCCGCCCTGCTCCGGTTCGACCTCCAGCGTCACCCCATCGATGGCCACCACACGGATCCGACCGCCTCGGGGGATGGGGGTGGCCCGGTTGGTCCGGGCCCGCCACTGTGCTCCGTCGACGAGCACCACACCCTCCGGGTCGACAGCCACGGCCGCCTCGCCCAGCTCGCCCACCATCCACTCCCGGCCCACCGTGGGGGTGGCGAAGCGCGTCCGAACCATCGACGGCATGCCGACGATGAACGTGAGGAGGACGCCCACGATGGCCACGGCCAGCGCCAGCCAGCCGGGTCGGAACTCGGAGAACAGGAACCACGACGCCACGACGAAGGCGACGGCTCCGGCGGCGGTCCAAAAGCGCGGCACACCCGTCTGGACGTCGACCGCGAAGAAGAGGATCGACAGCAGCAGCAACGCGATGGCCCACGGACGGTTCGGAAGGGCGAGCACGCCATAGCAGCCGAGGACCACGCAGAGTGCACCCACGAGCCCGGCCACGCCGACACCCGCGGTGAAGAACTCGAACACCAGGAGGCAGAGCCCGATCACGAGCAGGAGGTAGCCGACCTCCGGACTGGCCACGGTGTGCATCAGGCGAGGCACGAGATCGAGCTTGTAGAAGCGGGCCTGCGTGATCGACTGGCGCCGGAGCTGATCGCCAGACTGCACGATGTCGGCCGTGTCCAGCGTCCGGCCTTCGTACTCCACGCCGTCGAGAACGACGACGAAGTCGCCAAGCGTGGGTGTGCCCCGGTCGTCGAAGCCCGGCTTGAGCGCACCGCGGGCGCGGGCGTCGTCCGAGCCGAGCGTGGAGGTGCGGAGGAGCTCGGTGGCGCTGCCGAACGCGAGGTCGAAGCCCTCGACCGGCAGCGGGGCGCCGAAGTCGCCGATGCGGGTGCCCGGGGCCATGCCCGTGACGGCAGCCGCGCCGAGCAGCTGGCCGACCGTACCCCGCCCGCGGGCACCGCTCGGGCCCACCCAGATGCCCACGAGCACCGGGGAGTCATGGATCTGTTGGGCCAGCTCGGCCACCCGGTCACGCGACACGGTGGAGCCGGGCGTGTTCATCTGGATCACGAGGGCCTGGGAGCCGTTGCGCTCCGCCCGCTCGATGGCTGCCGCCACCGTGTCCGCTTGGATCTGGTCGAAGAGACCCGTCACCTCGATCACGTCGATCGGAGGGACATCGCGAGCCGGCGCCTGAGCGCCCGCCGACGGTGCGCCGAGCGTCGCGCCGAGCCCGAGTGCGAGACCGAGCCCGACAAGGGCGATGGCTAGTCTGCGCACGACGCGCCTCCGAGGGGGACCGTGGATCCGATGCAGTTCTTCGCCGCCTCCCGGCTCGTGATCGTGGCCGGGAAGGGTGGCGTGGGCAAGACCACCGTAACGGCCACCCTGGCCACCGCGGCAGCGGGGGCGGGCCTGCGCGTGCTCGTCGTGGAGGTCGAGGGCAAGAGCGGCCTGGGTCAGATGCTCGGCGCCGAGCACGAGCTGGGCTACGACGAGGTGGTGCTGGCCAGCGCGATGGGCCCAGCCCGCACCGGGGAGATCCGGGCCCGCACGCTGACGTCGGACCGCGCCCTCTACGAGTACCTCGACGACCACGGGCTGCGGCGCCTCGGCAGCCGGCTCATCCGCGGAGGGATGCTGGACCTCGTCGCCACGGCCGCGCCGGGCATCGACGACATCCTCGTGCTGGGCAAGATAAAGCAGCTGGAACGGGCGGGCACGGCCGACCTCATCCTGCTCGACGCCCCGGCCGCCGGTCACGCCATCACGTTCCTGCAGTCAGCCCGCAGCCTGCTCGATGCCGTGAACGTCGGGCCGCTGCACACGCAAGCCCGCGACGTGCAGGAGATGCTGTCCGACCCGGCCCGTACCCAGGTGGTGTTGGTCACCCTGCCCGAGGAGACCCCGGTCAACGAGCTGGTCGACACCGCCTACGCGCTGGAGGATCGGGTCGGCGTCAGCCTCGGCCTGGTCGTCGTGAACGCCATGTACCCCGAGGTTGCGGGCGTGGGGGTTGACCCATCCGAAGCGGCGGCCGAGGCCGGCGTGGGTCTGTCGGCCGTCGACGCCGAGGCGTTGCGCGCCGCCGCCCGCTTCCGCCTCGACCGGACCGCGCTGCAGCACGCGCAGATCGCCCGCCTCGACGCGCGCCTGCCGCTCCCCCAGGTCCACCTGCCGTTCGTGTTCACGGCCGGGCTCGGGTCCGCCGAGATCGAGGCGATGGCCGACGAGCTGCTGCTCGGACTCCAGTCGGTGGCCGCGTGAGAGGAGGAGTGCTCAGCGCCTTGGCCGCCGAGCGCTCGATCATCATCTGCTCTGGCTCGGGGGGCGTCGGCAAGACCACGACCGCGGCGACGTTCGCCATGGAGGGGGCGCGGCTCGGCCGCAAGGCCTGTGTCGTCACGATCGATCCGGCCAAGCGGCTGGCGGACGCGCTCGGGTTGGCCGGCGGATTGTCGAACGAGCCCCGCCGCATCGACGGGCCGTGGCCGGGCGAGCTGTGGGCCGTGATGCTCGACACCAAGTCCACCTTCGACGCCCTCGTGGTCAAGTACTCGGCCGATCCGGTCCAGGCCGAGCGCATCCTCGCCAACCCGTTCTACCGGAACATCTCCGGCGCGCTCTCGGGCACGCAGGAGTACATGGCGGCCGAGAAGCTCTACGAGCTGCACGACGAGGCCGACTACGACCTCGTGGTGGTGGACACGCCGCCGACCCGCAACGCCCTCGACTTCCTCGATGCGCCGGACCGGCTCAACCGGTTCCTCGACCATCGGCTGTACCGCATGCTGATGACGCCCACTCGGGCCTACCTGAAAGCCTTCAACGTTGCCGCGCAGGCGTTCCTGCGCACGATCAGCCGGGTGGTGGGCGGCGAGGTGCTGAACGACGCCATCGGGTTCTTCCAGGCCTTCGACGGGATGGAGCAGGGGTTCCGCGATCGGGCCGCCCGCGTGGTGGACCTGCTGACAGCGCCCGACACTGCGTACGTGCTGGTGGCCTCGCCCCGGACGGACACGGTGGAGGAGGCCTCCTTCTTCGCGGCCAAGCTGGCCGAGAACGACGTCGAGATCGCCGCGCTCATCGTGAATCGGATGCACCCGTCGTTCGGGAGCGGATCAGCCGTGGCCGCCCGTGGCGAGGCCGCGAAGTTCGACGACAGCGCGCTCGGCGCGCTCTGGACCAACCTGGCCGACTTCCGCCAAGTGGCCGAGCGCGAGCGCGCCACCCTGGCCGGCTTGGCGGAGCAGGTGGCGCCCGCACCGCTCGTCACCGTCCCGTTCCTGCGCACCGACGTCCACGACCTTGATGGTCTGGCCGAGGTCGGCGCCTTCCTCTTCGGTGCCGTGCGGTAGCCGTTGCTAGCAGGGTGGGCTCAGTCAGGCCGGTAACGTCGGCGACCGTGCCGCACTACCTGATCGCCGCCGACGCCGACTGGGTCCTCGACGAGGTGAAGGCCGCGCTCGAGGGGCCGGGCATCACCATCACCGAGTGCCGCACGGGCAAGCTGGTCGGCCCCGCGGTGCGGGCCGAGACGCCGGACCTGGCCATCCTCGACATGCAGATCGGCACGATGGGTGGCATGGCCGTCACGATGGACCTGCGGCTGGAGGAGAGCGGAGGGCGCCTCCCCCACGTGCCGGTGCTCATGCTGCTCGACCGCCGCGCCGACACCTTCCTGGCCAGCCGGGCCGGCGCCGAGGGCTGGCTCATCAAACCGCTCGACTCACTGCGCCTGCGGCGAGCGGCAACCACCATCACCGCCGGCGGCACGGTCTACGAAGGGATCCCGGCCGAACCCACGGCTGTCGTCGATGTCGCCGAGGAAGCCGCCGAAACCGCGGATGGTGACGAGGCCCTGAGCGGCTAGGGTCATCAACGCTCTACCGGGAAGTAGCGCAGCTTGGTTAGCGCGCAGCGTTCGGGACGCTGAGGTCGGGGGTTCAAATCCCCCCTTCCCGACCAAACATCACCGCGGCCCAGACAGGCGCCTTGAAGTCATCCTTCGGCACCGGGACAGCCGGTATGCGATACCGCATACTGCCAGTACCATCGCGGTATGACAGTCCGGAAGAAGCGCCTCACCGTCACCGTCGATCCGGAGCTCATCGAGGCGGGAAGCCGGGCCGTGACCGCTGGCGACGCGGACTCCTTGAGCGGCTGGGTCAGCACGGCGTTGGCCGAGAAGGTGCAGCGCGATCGCCAGCTCGAACAGCTGCGCGCGGCGATCGCTGACCACGAGGCAGAGTTCGGCGAGATCACCATCGCCGAGATGGCGGGCCAACGACGCGCCGATCGGGAAGCCGCCGTGGTCGTGCGCGGTCGCGCGGCCAGCAGCGTCGCCCAGCCTCGCCGGACGAGGAAGGCAAGGTCGGCGTGACGCTCGTGCTGGACAGTGGTGCGCTGATCTCGCTCGAACGGAACGAGCGCTCGATGTGGGTGCGCCTCAAGGCCGCCGAGCTCGCGAGGGATCTGCCGGTCACCCACGCCGGCGTGCTGGGCCAAGTGTGGCGAGGCGGCCCACGGCAGGCTCGCCTGGCTCGTGCCCTCGCCGGCATCGACGTGCGGCCGCTGGACGAACGGCTCGGTCGCGCCGCGGGCGAGCTGCTTGGTGCCACCGGATCGTCCGATGTGATCGACGCCGCCGTCGTGCTCCTCGCGGCCGACGACGACGAGATCATCACCTCAGATCGTGAGGACTTCGAACGACTCGTCGTGGCCGCCGGCCGTCACGTCGAGCTGATCGCTCCCTGATCGACTCGGCCGAGGTTGTCCATCGACGTGTACAGGCGGTCACCGGGCCCCCTCGACGAGCGAGCGAACAGCGTCCACGACGACGGCGGGCGTATCGCGAGACAACCCCAGGCCCGTGCTGGCCTCGGCGATGATCAGCCGTCCTCCGCTCGAGAGCGTCGCTTGCTCACGTTGGATCGCCACGCGGACCTCGGCGATCGCCTCGACTTCGGCGACGGTCAGCGGCGGATCGCTGCCCTTGGCCCAGACGACGGGATCGATGGGTCCGTCGGCGACGACGACCAGCGGGAGGTCGCCAAACGTCGCAGCAGTCGCCGCCACTTGGGCCGAGCTCTCCTTGGCGAAGCGCAGCTCGGGGTCCTCCCGCAGGCTCAGATCGAGCTTCTCCCGGGCGGCGGGCGGGAGCAGCGGGCGCAGCCGGTCGTAGGAGTCGGCGGTCGTCCCGTTCACCAGCACCAGGCCGACGACCCGATCGCGGTGGTCCGCCGTGAACATGCGGGCGGTCAGGGCCCCGAGACCCTCCCCGACCATCACGAACGGCCCGCGCTCGTCGACCTGGCCGAGTGCATCGAAGAGGTCGCTGGCCATGGTCGCGGCCGGGCCTGCGTTGCCTGCCTCCTCGGGGTCGGCGATGCCGACCCGGTCGTACGAGCACACCCGGGTGGTGCGGGCCAGCCCGGCCTCCACCGGCGCCCACGCCGCCGAACCCATGAACGCATCGGCCTCCAGCACCACCGTCGGGCTACCGGAGCCCGAGCAGCGCAGGTAGACGGTTCCACTCGACACGGTCAGCGCTTGCGCGATGTCCGCCTTGGCAGCGGGCTCGATCGGTCGGCCGTCGAGCCGGAGGAGCACCAGATCACGGTGAGGCGTCACCCACATCGAACCGTGGCCCGCGGCCAGACCACCTGGGTAGCCGCCCATGGGGGTCGTGATCACGAGTTCGGCAGTGCGTGCGTCGATGATCGACACCGTGCCGTCACGTCGGTTGGTGACCCACACCTCATCGCCGTTCGCGGCGATCGCGTCGATGTCCCGACCGGTCGGGATCGTGGCGGTGACCTCGGCCGTGTCCGGGTCGATCCTGACGACGGACCCGGCCCTCTCGATGCCGGGCCCGTTCACCCCGACCCACATGGCGCCACCGGCGGCCACGCCGTCTCGCGGCTCCCCGCCGACGTCGACGACGTCGGCCACACGACCTTGGGCCAGATCGACGCGGCTGACGGTGGTCGTCCCGGCGTGGGCGACCCACAGGCTGTCCGCGTCGATGGTGGCAAAGCCGGGCGGCGCGTCGAGAGCGATCTGCGTCGTCACCTTTGCCGATGCCGGATCGAGCCGGAAGGCGATGCCAGTGCCATCCGGTCCGTCGGCGATGACCCACAGCGCATCCGCGGTGGCCGCCAGCGCTGGTTGGCTGTCGAACGCCAGGGACGCGGTGACCGCTCCTGTGGCGGGGTCGACGCGCACGAGCTCGTACGGGTCGTAGCGGCTCAGCCACAACGATCCACCGGCGGGCAGGACGCCCTCGACGTGGCTGGGGATCGGGTACGTGGCCACCACCTGGTCGGTGGCCGGATCGATCCGGTACAGCTCGGCATCGGCCTGCGAGGTCACCCACACGGCGTCGTCGGTCACAGCGAGCCCGCGGATCCCGTAGTGGCGCCCGAAGGGGATCTCCGTCACCGCAGGACGCCCCGGACCGACGTGAACCGGCTCGACCCGCTCACGCGAGCGGCTGAGCGCGATGCCGCCCGCAACGACCAGCGCGATTGCGGCCGCGGCCAACCCCACGCGCACCCCACGGCGGCGCCAGGCCGCGGGATGCTCGTCCGGCCGGCCACTGAGGGGCAACGTGCCGTGCTGGCCTTGGGGCACCTCCTCGGCCCATGCCTGGAGCGTGGTTCGGATGCGCTCGATCAGCACGTCGTCGTGCACGGTCATCGCTCGATCACCTTCCGCAGGTCCTGCATCGCGCGGTGCAGAAGCGACTTGATAGCCGGAACGGAGCACCGCAGCAGCTGGGCGATCTCGGCTTCCGGGAGATCCTCGTAGTAGCGCAGGACCAGCGCCGCCCGTTGCCGGTCGGGCAGCTGCGCAATCGCATCGCGAAGCTCGTCAGGCGCATCCTCGGCCGCGCCGCCGTGGCTCTCGATCGGGCGACGTTCGACGGTGCGCCGCCGCTCATGGTT
>CAZTVJ010000586.1:0-3295 GCA_964616935.1 uncultured Acidimicrobiales bacterium
CCTGCGCCGGGTGGACCTCCCCGAGCGGGGTGGCGCCTGGAGCGACTACCTGGCGGGCACGCGCGAGGCGTCCTCGGCCGTCGCCGAGCGGCTGTTCGCCCGGTCCGAGCCGGAGCCCGTACCGGCGGTCGTGCTCACCGACTTCGATCCGGACGCCGAGGACAAGCTGCTGGCGGCCATCTGCTATCCCCTCACCGACCTGCCCGACCACCAGGTGCTCGCCCGGGTCCGCACCCTCGGCGCCGACGACCGGGTGGCGCTCCTGCACGCCTACGTCGGCGATCGCGAGAACCGTCGGCACAAACCAGGGCGAGCGTTCGAGCGGGTCGACTACCGGTTCGACGTTCTGGCCGACTACGGCGCCTTTCGCGACCTCCAGCGCCACCGTCTCTTGACGATCGAGTGGCAGCCGCTCACGCCTCGCCATGGGTACGTCCGCCCAGAGACGGTGGACCGGGCCGGGTTGGCGCCCGAGTTCGACGCGGCCATGCATCGGTCCGCGGGGTTGTTCGACGCCATTGCTGAACGCTTCCCCGAGACCCAGGCCGCCTACGCCGTGGCCATGGCCTACCGCGTGCGCTTCGCCATGCAGTTCAACGCCCGCGAAGCCATCCACCTGCTCGAGCTCCGGACGTCGCCGCAGGGGCACCCCGCCTACCGCCAGGTGTGCCTGGAGATGCACCGCCTCATCGGCGAGCAGGCCGGGCACCGTGCGGTCGCGGAGGTGATGCGCCACGTCGACCACGCCGAGCCCGAGTTGGCCCGCCTGGACGGTGAGCGCCGGGCCGAGGCCCGCCGACTCGGCCGCTGAGCGGTCGCGGCTCGACCCTCGACCTCTGGTGCAGCCTCGACCTCGACCTGACCCCTTCCCAAAACCTCAGGTGATGGGTTAGGTTGCCGACTTGCTGCGGGCGGCCGGGGCTGGAGGAGGTCCCCCCATGCCGCTCCTACGTCGTCTCGCACCCGCCACCGTGGCCGCGTGCGCCACCTTCGTTGCGCTGGGCTTGCCAGCGGCCGCCCAAGGGCGATCGGTGGTCGCCGCAGTGGTCTCGCCGGCGGCGAAGACCTCGGCGCCGAAGCCGGTCGTGCTGCGGCTTCGGTACACGGTCGTGGCGGGAGACAGCCTGTCCAGGATCGCGCGGCGCCACGGGGTGAAGCTCGCCACGCTGCTGCGGGTCAACGGGTTGCGTGCTTCCAGCGTCCTTCGCCCCGGCCGGGTGCTGCGGATCCCCGACATCACGATCCCGGGGATCTTGGCCGCGAAGCTGCCCCGCGCCCTCCTGCGCCGCCCGGAGCGTGTGCGCTTCGTGCCGCTCTTCCAAGCAGCCTCACGGGAGTTCGGCGTTCCGCCGGACCTGCTGATGGCCCTGGCCTACCGGGAATCGAACTGGGATCCTGCTGCTCGCTCGCGCAGCGGCGCCATGGGTGTCGGCCAGCTCATGCCCACCACCGTGGACTTCGTGTCCACCCGGTTGCTCCGCCTGCCCCGGCCGCTCGACCCCTGGGTGGCCGTCGACAACATCCGGATGAGCGCCCGGACACTGCGCCACCTGCTGGACCTGGCCAAGGGTGACCCGGTCATCGCCCTGGCCGCCTACTACCAGGGCTTCGGCTCGGTGACGCGCCAGGGGGTGCTCCCGATCGGCAGGCGGTACGCCTTGAGCATCGCGGCGCTACGACCCCTGTTCCAGGCCTGAACCGGGTCGGTCGGGCGAGCCGGAGACCCACGTCACAGCGCGCTCTGGTGGACGAGGGGTTGCCCGGCCCTATGATCCCGCCGCGCGAAGCGGCCCCCCGGCCGAGCAGAGGGTGATGCTTTGATGGCTGACGAACAAGAGGTGGCGGACGTCGAGGTCCAGGAGGAGCTCGACGAGGAGCTCGACGGGCCCGACCTGGACGTGGATGTCGACGAGCTCGACGAAGGGGCGCTCGAGGAGGAGGACGAGTTCGTGGCGCTCGTCGAGGACGACGAGCTGGTCGCCCTCGAAGACGACGCCGAGGCGGAGGGCGACGACGAGGAGGACGCCGGCGAGGGAGCAACGCGCCGGGCCGCGGCGGCCACCGAGGAGGACGATGAGGACGAGGACCTCGTCGCCCCCGACGACGTGGAGGCCGATCTCGACACCATTCTGAAGGATCGTCTGGTTGCGGCCGAGGACGAGCCGGACGAGGACGACGAGGAGGTGGAGATCGACGACCGTGGCGATCCCGTCGACCGCATCCAACCGAAGCGTCCGGGTGAGTTCGTGTGCCAGTCGTGCTTCCTCGTGAAGCACCCGAGCCAGCTCGCCGAGGCGGGACGCCAGCTGTGCGCCGACTGCGTCTGACCACGAAAGGGACCTCGATGGCCGCGGAGGACAGGAACCCCATCGATCAGCTGCTCGATCTGTGCGTGTACGGGCCGCTCGGGCTGCTCGTCACGGCTCGGATGAAGTACCCGCAGCTCGTCGAGCAAGGCCGCCAGCAGCTCGAGGGCCACGCCCACCTCGGCCGCTTCGTGGCCCGGTTCGCCACGAGCAAGGGCAAGGAGGGGGCCGAGAAGGCGATGACGCGGCTGCGCCAGACGGCGTCGGACGCGACGCCCGAGACACTCCCGGTCGCGCCGCTGGACACCATTGCGGCTGAGGAGGTCATCCCGGTACGCCACGACGACGACGACGCCACGACCGCGGCATCCGTCGGCGCCGACGAGCTGGCCATCCCGTCGTACGACACGCTGGCGGCGTCCCAGGTGGTGCAGCGCCTCGACGGCCTCACCACGGACGAGCTCGAGGCGGTGCGGCGCTACGAGGCCGGCCACCGTGCCCGCAAGACCGTGCTGGGCAAGGTCACGCAGCTGCAACGGCGTCGGTGACGTTCGAGGGCGCCCGCCCGGCCGAGGCCACGGATCTGGCCAGGCTGGCGGAGCTGGCGACCGAGGCGACGGACGAGCTCATCCCCCAGCGCGGCGGCACCCTGTGGTCGGTGCGAGAAGCGCGCAACGGGGCTGGGTCGGGCCTGGCCGACCTGGTCGCATCGCCCGATGCGCTGGTGCTCGTGGGTACCTTCGACGACGTCACCGTCGGCTACGCGGTCGTACGGGTGGAAGCGCTCCGGGATGCGACGACGCTGGGTGTCCTCGACGATCTGTTCGTCGAGCCTGCAGCCCGCGGCGTCGGAGTGGGGGAGGCGATGATGCAGGCTGTGCTGGCCTGGTGCGAGCAGCGCGGCTGCCGTGGCGTTGACTCTCTGGCCCTGCCGGGCAATCGGGAGACCAAGAACTTCTTCGAGCGGTTCGGCCTCACCACGCGGGCAC